>CADBAZ010000106.1 GCA_902792835.1 uncultured Bacteroidales bacterium | reverse complement strand
TGTATGAGCTTTGACAAGTCGTAGCCATGCGCCTGGGAGATAGCAGCGCGCAGCGCTGCAATAGTATATTGCGCTTCCAGCGTGGGACTCAAGCACCAACCTACTGACCTTGCGTGAGTAAGCATCCGTAACCAAATGGAGATAACTGCATCCACCATCCGCTAACTTGATATACGTTATGTCGCTCACCCATAGCAGATTAGGACCGTATGGCACAAAATCTTTGATCAGGTTCTTGTACTTGTGGAACCGATGGTTTGAGTTGGTCGTATGCCTTGGACGGGGACGCGCCAAACGCATTCCCTCCCGCTCTAATAGCGCATAGAAAGCATCGCGGCCAATCATGTAATCGCCATAAGTACCGCTTGCCATTATCCAGATTTTGCGTGCGCCTAATCCCGGATCTTGGCTACGCATCTGACGGGCAAACTCCACTACCGGAGCTTCACGTTTACAACGCATTTCAAAGGTCTCTTTCTGCTGATACCATGCCTGTCTGCAATGGCCAAACAGCTTGCAAGCAGTACTTACCGACAGGCTATCCTGCTTGCAAAGTGTTTCTACTGCTTGGCCCCAGATTTTTTTCGAATCTGAATACCTTTGTTCTGTAGTTTTGCCCACTCTAATTCCTTTGTCAAACGCTTGACTTCGGCTTCAAGTTCTTCGGGCGTTCGCTTCTTCATAGGCTCCTCATCAGCCACTTGAGGCTTCATTTCGGGCACAAAGGTACAACATTTTTTTGACTTTTGCAAATAAACGGGAGGTTTTTGTAGCCTTTTTCGCCATGTGGCTATCAAACATGGGTTTTTGAACCCATATTTGACTGCTAATTCTGCTCCTGTCAAAGAACTTGTTTCGTACTCGCGAACTATCGCCATTCGTTGCTCACGAGTAAAGCGCATTTTTTGTCGATCCATGATGTAGACTTTTTTATTGTTTCACAATGTACAGACGACGTGGTTGTTCTCGCAAAGATGCGAGAAAAATGCAAAAAATACTCATGGCTACTCCCTCGCACAAAAATGTGCGAGAAATGCACAATGTTGGCTTGTGAGTGGCTTGTGGGTAGGATTAAAGTCTAGGATTCTCTCGATAAAACATCGATAAAACATCGATAAAACCCCGACTTAACCCCGACTTAACCCCGACTTAACCCTGACTTAACCCCGATTATCCTGCACGCTTTTTTACGAACGTGACAAATTGACAGCGGTTTTTCGAGAATGACTAAATCATGAGTGAGCGTCTACTCGAAGTTGATGAGGAAGACCTTGTCGGTGGCGCGGGTGAGGGCGGTGTAGAGCCAGCGGAGATAGGTGATGTCGCGCTGCTCGTCGGGGACGGAGCCTTGGTCGATATACACGTGCTGCCACTGACCGCCTTGCGCCTTGTGACAGGTGACGGCGTAGGCGTAACGGATATGCAGGGCGTTGTAGTACGGCGAGTCATAGACCGCCTTGATGAGTTCGCGTTTGTTGCGGATCTCGGGAAAGTCCTCGGCTACGCGGTAGAACAGGTCTCGTTGCATCTCGTAGATCTGCTCGTCGGACTCCGCTTGCAAGATGTCGAGCCATACAATGGCTTCGAGTTCGCGCTCGGCTTCGTAATCGACGTTCTGCAGCGTGGCGTCGGCAAAATGAAAGCCGTACAACTCGCGGAAGTTGCGGATACGTGTCACCTCAAACATGTCGCCGTTGGCGATAAACTCCACATCTTCGTAATCCTTGCCCCAGAAGTAATTGTTCTTGCTGACCATCACGCGGTCGCCGGTGGAGAGCTGGTCGTCCTTCCATAATATATACGCGCGCACGCCTTGGTTGTACAGGTTCGTGCGTTTGTTGGAGCGCGTGACGATAAGCGTCTGCGCCATGGTGCACTCGTTGTAGGATTTCTCCAAACTCTGCTGCAGGTCTGCGCCGTTGAGCAAAACAACCTCCGGTGCGCTGTTGATCGTGACATGCTCGCCGGTTACGGGCGAGAGGTTTGCGGTAAGCGATTGTATATGTTCGCGGATAGCGGTAGCGTTGGTGAGGATGGCGGAGGTGTCAGCCTGGCGCACGACTTCGGTCAGGGTATGGGAGGTGATGTGCAGGTTCGGCACAGAATATTGTGCCATCCGGTCTTCGCTCAGTGCCGGCGATTCATTGCTGCCTACAGGCGGCAACTGGGCTGTATCGCCCACCAGCAAAAGCGAGCAGCCTTGACCGTTATACACGAAGCGCATCAGATCGTCCAACAGACAACCGCTGCCGAACGGCGAGTTATATTCGCGGGTGTCGGTGAGCATCGACGCCTCATCGACGATGAACAGTGCGTGGTGAAACAGGTTGTCGCCCAGGCTGAACTGCTCCTTGCCAAGGGATTGCTGGCGGTAGATGTACTTGTGGATCGTATATGCCGGCACTTTCTCCTCGGTCGAGGCGTACCGGCTGAGCACCTTGGCGGCTCTGCCTGTAGGGGCGAGTAGGATACACTTCTGGTTCAGGCTGCGCAGCGTGCGCACGAGGGCACTGATGACCGATGTCTTGCCCGTTCCGGCATATCCGCGCAGGATAAACAGCTTGCCTTCCGTGCTATCCAGGAGGAACGTGCCGAGTTTCAGGATCAGTTCGCGCTGACCTGAATTGGGCACAAAAGGTATCGGTTCACCCTCTGCATTGTATTTTTGAGTTCGCAGATTGCTAAAAATTCTATGTGAAATGAAGTTTTCGAGCAAGATTTTTTGCAAATATCAAATAATTGTTGTACCTTTGCAGTCGCGTTTTGAAAGTTGGGTCATTGGAGTCACTAAACTCTAAACTCTCAACACTCAACCAAACCATAGGGAAGTCCTGCACGACCAGCTCCCTCCGAACTCCCCCAGGTCTTGACCGAAGCAAGGGTAAGAGGTTGTAGCGGTGCGATGTAGATCGCTTCCCTTTTTTTGCGCGTTAGCGCAACCGGAATCCCAGAATGTTGTAGGTTTGCCCGTTACTATATATGTACAGATTGTTACCCTGTATATATTTGATCGAACGATTAGTGATAGGTGTTTCCGTAATCGCAGTTGTCTGCCCGAGGTAGGCGGCGTAGGCGTTGGGGATACCGTAGCCGTACTGATTGCGGTCGGGGTTGTTGTAGCGGTCGGCAGAACGGATGATGCGTTCACGAATCTGCATGGCGCTTTCGTTGGGCAATGCTGACCAAAGTGTAGCCGCCATGCCTGCCAGCAGCGGCGTTGCGAAGCTTGTGCCGTTGGCGTAACGGAGATTGCCATCCACGCCTAATAGGGCTGCCTTGACCCCCACTGCACAGACCTCGGGTTTGATGCGGTTGTCAGCCGAAGGGCCGTAACTGGAGAACGAGCCGATGATGCTGTCCACGCTGACCGCTCCCACCGTCAGGATGGAGTCGGCGTCTGCCGGAGCGCTTATCCAATGCCAGTCTTTGTTTCCCTCGTTGCCGGCAGCTACGCACACGAGCATTCCTTTCCTCGCGGCAATCGTTGCTGCGCGGCTGACGCGTGTCGTCTTACCGTCCAGCATGCTATAGTCGAGTGACCACTCCAAGTGATCGAAATAGGCGTAACCCAATGATACACTGAACACGTTCGTGCCGAGCGAGTCAGCTTTCTCAAGGGCGGCTACGAGGTTATCCATCTCTTTAGGCGATTCGGTTTCTGCTTCCTCCGAGCGCATCAGGTAGTAGTCTGCCTCGGTGGCTGCACCCAGATAACCCTCTGCTATGCCGGAGATCGAACTCAGGCAGTTTGTGCCGTGATCGCCGGTATAGCCGTAGAAATCGTCGATGTCGTCGGTGAAGTCAAAGTGCCCGAGTTCCTGTTCCTGCCGGAAGCAACCGAGCGTGTTGGCGTTGGTGAATCCTCCGTCGCAAAGGGTCATCAGGATGCCTTGCCCGTGGTAGCCCAATTCGTGCAAGGGCAGCAGGTTGTACAGCGCCAGTTGTCGCTGGGTATAGGTGGCGGCAATCTGCATGTCGTTTGCATTATCCGTGTACTTCACGCGCCGTTTGGCAACATAGAAAGGAGCACTGTCATCGCGCGTCATCTCTACGTCCGCAACAAACGGCCAAGCGGCTATTTGCTCAGCCAACTCATCGGTCATTGAGCAGGTTGCTCCATTCATCCAACGTGAGGTGTGATGAATAGTAGCGCCGTACTTGCGCAGGCTGTCGAGGTAAGCGGGATTGACGGGGTAGTCGAGTTCGTCGATGGCTATGTCCCACTTCCCGCGCTGCTCGATGGCACGCGGCGAGAGAGACGGCGAAACGTTTTGCACGGGTTTGTCAGCAAAACTGACGAAGAATACATTGAGCGATAACAGTAAACCTAACATAGTATCAATGATTTAACTTATCTGTGATTCAACAAAACGACGTTCTCCACATGCTGCGTGTGCGGAAACATATCTACCGGTTGCACTCTGTCGACGCGATACGTGGCATCGAGCATGGCGAGGTCGCGCGCCTGGGTGGCAGGATTGCAGCTGACATATACGATACGCTTGGGTTCGGCGCGCAGGATCGTGGCAATCACATCCTCGTGCATACCGGCACGCGGCGGGTCGGTGATGATGATGTCCGGTCGACCGTGTTCATTGAGGAACGCGTCATTGAGCACATCTTTCATATCGCCGGCAAAGAACAGGGTGTTCGTAATGCCGTTGATCTCAGAGTTGACCTTGGCATCCTCAATGGCTTCGGGCACGTACTCTATACCAATAACTTGCCTTGCCTTTCGCGCCACGAAGTTCGCTATTGTTCCCGTTCCTGTGTATAAGTCGTAGACGAGTTCATTGCCTGTCAAGGCTGCAAAATCACGGGCAACTTTGTATAGCTCGTAGGCTTGCTCGGTGTTGGTTTGGTAGAAGGATTTTTGTCCCACTTTGAACTGCAAACCTTCCATCTCTTCGATAATATGATCCTGCCCGAAGAAGACGTGAATCTGCTGGTCGGCAATCGTGTCGTTCATCTTGAGATTCTCGACGTAGAGCAACGAGATGATCTCCGGGAACTCCTGATGCAGCCATTCGAGCAGAGCCAAGCATGGCTCTGCGACTTTCTCGCCGAAGGAGACAATGAGCATGATCTCGCCGCGGTGGTTGGTGCGCAGGATAAGTGTACGCAGTTGCCCTTGGTGGGTATGCTCGTTGTAGAACGTCAGCCCGTGTTCGCGTGCAAAGGTGCGTACGCCGTTACGAATGCGGTTGTTGATGTCAGGCATGAGTCGGCAGGTCTCTATGTCGAGCACCTTGTCGAAGCAGTTGGGGATATGAAAACCGAGTCCGTACGTGTTGTCGATGTTCTCTAATCCTCCGGCAGCACGGATAGCGTCCCATGAGAGCCACTTGCGGTCGGCGCAGGAGAACTCGAGTTTGTTGCGGTACTCATAGACATGCTTCGAGCCGAGAATAGGGGAGATAGGCGGCAACTCGACTTTGCCGATGCGCGTGAGGTTGTCAAATACCTGCTGCTGTTTGTAGCGCAATTGTGCCTCGTAGGGCAGAATCTGCCACTTGCAGCCGCCACACTCGCCGTAATGCGGGCAATTGGGTTCGCAGCGCTCCTCGCTGGGCTTAACCAGACGCTCCACACGCGCTTCCATAAACGAGTGTTTGCGTTTCGTGACTTGCAGATCGACCACATCGCCCGGCACGCAATAGGGCACGAAGCAAACGATGTCGCTTGTTCCGCCTTCCGCATTGGGCATAGGGATGCGGGCGATGGCTTTGCCTTCCGCACCGATGCCGGTGATGGTGACGGACTCTATGAGTGGTAAGTTCTTCTTTTTCATATTATTTGTTCAGATAATGAATACAATTCCGGTATAGGGCAGGAAAATCTCCCGTACTCTCCATGATGAACGGCAGCGCAATAATCCGGCAGTCGCCCCGGTAGGCTATACCGGCATTCATGCCGCTGTCAGTGTACGTGCCGATGCTTGTTGCTCCGAAAGCCGGCATCAGTCCTTGGGGGTTTTCGCAGCAGATAATGTCGGGGTTTGGCGACGTGATGAGATGCACGAGTTGCATCGGCCATCCTGCGCGGTTGAGTAGCATTGTGCCGTTACGCGAAGCATGATCGCCTCGGTAGGAATAGCGCAAAACCTGGCGAACAAACTCCGCATCTTGCAGCGCAGCCGCTTCGCTGCCGATATACATGCCCGACAGCAGCAGGTTGCCGCCGTTGCGGGTATAATCAATCAATGCTTTGCGCAACGCTTCACCGAACACGTTCTCCTTCTGCTTGCCACAAATCACATCCACTATATCGTAGCCCCGGAGACTCGTGCTATCCTGAATCATAGCGCCGGAGCAACTGCAATACGAGTACCCCAACTCGCTGAGCACTTTGCCGTGTAGGATCGGGTAGTCATGGGTGTTGCCGGCTGTGAGGCTGAACTGCTGATCGGCGAAGGAGGCTCCCCAGCCGCAGTTGTCATCCGACTGCCACTCGCTGGTGCGCAGGTAGTCGTATTG
>CADBAZ010000105.1 GCA_902792835.1 uncultured Bacteroidales bacterium | reverse complement strand
AGTTTACCGCTGCCGTGACCTACGCACTCGTGCAGGTCGGTGTGCAAGTCGCCGCACAAGGCGCCGTATTGCTCGCAGATTGCAAGGGTCTTAGCATCAATCACAAACTCCTCGCTGAATCCGTTACCCTTGGCTGCCTCGTTGTAAGCGTGCATCAGGTTGTCGATAGTCACGGACTTCGAGCCGTACTCCTTACGGATCCAGTTGGCATTCGGCAGGTTGATACCGATAGGCGTTGCGGGGTAGCAATCACCGGCAAGGATAGCTGCAGTGATGACCTTGGCAGTCACACCCTTGACCTCCTCTTTCTTGTACTTGGGGTCGGTGGTCGAGTTGTCCTCAAACCACTGGGCGTTATCCGAGATAAGTTGCGTGCGGCGGGTAGCCACAAGGTCTTTGAAGTTCGTCATCGACTCCCATGTACCGGTTATGCCCAGCGGGTCGGAGTAGGTCTCCGTAAAACCGTTGACGAAATCCACACGGCTGTCGAGGTCGCGCACCCACGCGATACAATATTCATTAAACAACTTGAGGTCACCCGTCTCGTTGAAGGCGATGAGTTTGTTGATCACCTCGCGTTGCTGGTCATTCTCGGCATAGCGGAGTGCCTCGCGCAGCCAAAATACGACATGCTCCAGCGCCTCGCCGTACAACCCTCCAACCTTATACACGCGCTCGATAATCTCGCCTTTGTCGTTCTTGACGAGCTGCGAGTTCAATCCAATCCACAGCGGCTCTTCGGAGTTGTCCTTATGCGCTGCGTACCACGCCTCGGCTTCGGCTTGCGTCACACCCTCGCCGTAGTAGTTGCCGGCAGAGTTGGCTACCAGATCCACACCGTCCTGTGCGGTCATTCGTTTTGGCATAACCTCGGGATCGAACATCACGGGCAGAATAGCTTTGTCGTATTGCACTCCGGCTTTCTCGCAGGCAGCGACGAACCACTCCTCGCTGAACTCAGGCAAGAACTTGTCCTCGCTGTAGTGATGATGAATACCGTTGCTGAACCACACGCGTTTCAGATACCGCTCGAAAGCCGACCAATCTTGGTCGGTGCACTGCACTTTGTCCTTGTTGAGGTACAGCTGCTCGCACGTACGACGAATGCGCAGGTTATACCGTCCGTTTTGGTCAAACAGTATATCCCTACCCCACAATGCTGCCTCGCTAAGGCAGTACAGCAGTGACTTCTGTTGCAGACTCAGACTGTCAAACTCCGGCACGTCGTAGCGGAGGATCTCAAGGTCATAGAATTTATCCACGGTGTATTGAAACTTGTTTTGGTTTTGTTTTTGGCAGGCACACAGCATGGCTACCGCTGCCAGGGTGATAAGCAGGTTTTGTTTCATAATGTAAAAAAATGTGGGCGGGAACACTCCCGCCCTTGATTATTAGATACGCTCCAGAACGGTGCGAACGAGTTCTTTGATGCGGGGTTTGTAGTCGGTGTTAGCCGCCTCGATCTTGCGCTGTGCAATCACGCAGCAAACCGTCATAGCGCGGTGCCCCATGTGCAGAGCCAGACCGGCGATACACGAACCTTCCATCTCGTAGTTTGTAATGCGTTGTCCCTCATAGCGGAACGCGGTAATCTTCTCGTTGATGTCAGGCACAGCCAGATCCACACGCAGCACACGGCCTTGCGGGCCATAGAATCCGTTGGCGGCAATCGTGCAACCGCGCATCATGTCGTCCTTGGCAATGCGGTCAACGAGCTCAGGGTTGGCGGCAACAACGTAAGGCACAGCAGCTTTCTTCGGGTAACCGATAAAGTCTACCAAAGCTTTCTCAAAGCCTACGTCGGCAATCTTGTCGCGATCGTGATAGAACGCCAGCACGCCGTCAAAACCGATAGATTTCTGGCTTACGAGGAATGTGCCCAGAGGTATGTCCTCTTGCATGCCGCCGCACGTACCGATACGAACGATGTCAAGCACACGTTTCTCGGCTTTCTCAGTGCGCGTAGCAAAGTCGATGTTTGCCAGAGCGTCGATCTCGTTCATCACGATGTCGCAGTTGTCCGTACCGATACCCGTGGAGATACACGAGATGCGTTTGCCTTGGAACTTACCAGTTATCGTGTGGAACTCGCGGCTCTGAACGTCGCACTCAATACTGCCCTCGTCAAAGAACGAGGCTACCATATTCACGCGGTCTTGATCGCCCACAAGGATCACCTTGTCAGCGAGGAACTCGGGTTTGAGATGCAGATGGAACGCTGAACCATCCGCATTAATAATTAGTTGACTTGCAGGGAATGTTTTCATGATGTATTGTGATTTTATTATTTGTTATTGCTGTTTTGTATCAGCCATGCATGGCTGATTATGGTCTCACTTATGCCTCTCCGCTACCGAACGACAGCGGAAACGTCGATCCCGGTATCGGCTGCTGCCTGTTGCTCAGGCTGATCTGCCCATACTGCTTCTCATATTTCGCTACATTGTCTTGCAGCGCAAGCAGCAGACGCTTAGCGTTCTCCGGCGTCATGATAATACGGCTCTGCACATTCGCTTGTTGAATGCCCGGCATCACCGATGCAAAGTCCATAATGAACTCGTTCTGCGAGTGTGCAATGATAGCAAGGTTTGAATACGTGCCGGCAGCTTTATCCGGCGAAATGCTGATATTCATTTTTTTCTCTTCCATAATTGTATCTTTGTTAATATGTTTTACCATCTTTTTTGTTTCGGTCGCAGCGGCTCGATAAGCATCATCACGAGTGTGAGCAATGGCAACCAGATCTCCCAAACGGGTATAAGCAGTATCGTTTTCGTTGTGCCCCAACGGCTTGCGGCAATGCTGAGCAGCACACATTGCCAAATCCAGCGCACCAGCATCGCCCCCAGCGCAATCAGCATCGGCAACAAACTGACCACTGACCACTGACCACTGACCGCTCCTTGCTGACACCCCAACACTACCAGCACTATCGCTGCCGCATATAGCAGCCCTCTTGTCACGGGCTCCAGCGCCAGTCTGAACTTCGTGGATGTCTTGTATTTCGGCGCGACACTCAGGTGACGGCGTTTCTGGTGCAGCCAGTCGCCGAGCGAGGTCTTCGGTACACTCCACGTCAGGCTCTCACGGGTGCAGACTACTGCGGTATTATCTTTCGTTGCCTCGCGGTTGACGAACAGGTCGTCGTCACCGGCTTTGTTATCCAACAACCCCACAAACCCTCCGTGCTCAAAGAACAGCCGTTTGCTGTAAGCAAGGTTGCGTCCCACGCCCATATACGGGTGCCCTGTGGCTGCCAAACCAAGGTACTGCAAGCCGTTGAACATAGTGTCAAACTGTATCATCCTGTTCAGCAACGTCGGCTTAACAAAGTACGCTCCAAAACCAAGCACAATATCAATGTTTGATCGCTCCGCTGTTTGATCGCTCTGTTGTTTGACCGCTGCGCTGTTAGAGGGTTGGAACCCTGCCATCATCTCGCTAATCCAGTGCTTGGATTCCGGTCGGCAGTCGGCATCGGTCAGCAGCAGGTAGTCGTATTGCGCGGCTTTTGCACCCAGCGTAATCGCCAGTTTCTTTGTCGAGGTCACTTTCGCTCCCACCGGCACGAACGTCAGTTTCAGGTTCTTGTAGCGTTTCTGCCAGTATTCCAGGTAGGTGCGTGTGTCATCCACACTTCCGTCGTTGACGATGATCACCTCATATTCGGGATAGTCTTGCGTCAGCAACGCTTGCATGTAGTCGCGTAGGTTCGCCAGTTCGTTCTTTGCGCAGACAATCACACTCACTCCCGGCTCTTGGCTCTTGGCTCTCGGCTCTTGACTCTCGCCCCCCCTGGGCTTTGTCCGCCGCACAGCAGCCAGGATATACCTCATCCAGAAGTACAACTGGTACAACCACATCACGGCAAACACGCCGAGTGCCACTTGCTCTATCAACGACCACTCACTCACTTCAATATCTTCACCTTGTACGTGTGTGTACTGCTCCCGTCTTCGGCTTTGACGGTAATCGTCCACGGCGTACCGTTGATCGCACCTGCTGTCACGCTCATCTCCGTGTTATCCAGCTTGCGTCCCTTGAACTGCGCCGTCTTACCCTTCATGTTCGTCAACTGTCCTATTCCGCGCAATGCCTCAATAACCACTCCTTCGCTTTCAACTTTCGACTTTTGACTTTCGACTAACTTACACGTCTGCACCTTCTCGCTATTCGGGTCAAAGCCTTTCCACTCCTCGCCGTTGATGAGCAGTTTGTCGATCTTCGACGAATAGATCAGCTCCACGTCATCCACATAGATATCGTTGCCGTCATACAGTCCGTCGTTCGCACGGAATGCCGGGTAGTTTCCCGACGAGAAGATCACGTTGCACATTGCCGGCTTGGCATCGCTGCAATAGAAGATCGGCACTTTCACCAGCGTCCACTGCTCATATTTAGCCCGCGCACGCAGCCAGCCTTCCGCCACTTGTTGCGCTTTCTGCTGCACGCCGTACTCGTTGCCGTCGGTCATCAAGCGAACATCGCTCTCCTCGTTCACACGCTCGGTAACCGTCGGTTTGCCGGCTTTGTTCTTGTACTGATTGCTCTTCGATGAGCCCAACCATGAGTAGTAAAGCACATGAAAATCCTCTTTGTCTGTATCGTTTCCCGTACGTTTGATCCACACGGCAATGGTATCCGGACGATGTGTCCACGCAATACCTCCCGTCGTTCCGGCAGTTGCGCTGCTTACGGTCAGACCTTTCAGGTATTGCCACGGCGTACCCAGCGACAGATACCCCGGTCCCACAGCCGTGATGCCCAGCGCACCCACCAGTGTATTACGCACATAACCGCACTTACCTGTTCTGCCCGGCTTCTGCTTCGCAAACACGAACTTCAATCCGATCTGCGAAACGTTCGATCCGTGCCAGTCGTGCAGCTGAGGCTCGTCCTTGAACATCTCCGACCAGTTCTCAAAGTGCGGATCAGGCAACTGATACTGTTGCGCCTGTATCACCACAGCCGCACACAGCAATGCTATCGTTACTATCCGTTTGCTCATTGGCGAATTCGTTTGCTAAGGATGTTTTTCTTGTCTTTGAATATAGCCTCACCTATGAGCGCTGCCACTTTCTGCGCACCTGCCTCTGTCAGCAGATTGCCTTCGCGGGCTGCCTTCTCTGCAAACACTGCCGATTGCGGCTGTACAGGCACAAACGCTTCGGCACTCGCCTCCACACCGGTCTCTTTCAGCCAGTCGAACATCAGTTGCTCTACGTCAACCAGCGAAACGAAATCGCGCTTGCACAAACGGCGCACTACTTCCGGATAAACGCCTTGACGATGAATCTGCACACTGTCATAAGTAAAGTAACGCACGCAAGCCGGAGTCATCCACACGATCTTCACGCCTTTCTTTTTGGCTGCGTGTGAAATAGCCAGCAACTGATCCAGAGATCATTCGGCAGTAACGTAGCGGACGCATGTACCTCTACCGTCACCAGCTCGTCAAACAGCGGCTGCAACAATGTCGCATAACCCACTGAACCGGCAGATTCATCGCTTACCATCATCGGGTCATCGCCAAGCACTACAACACGCAGAGGCTTGTTTCCGCCAGCCAGCATCACTACGCTCATCACGAGCATCGCAACAACAAAATACAGTTTTCTCATATCTTTGATTTTTATATTTCTCGTTTTATTCCTTGTCATTTTGGCGCATTTATGCCCATAAATCCCACGTGCCCACACCATCGCTTTTTATATGTGCGCACTAAATCGACCACAAAGTTACAAAAAAAATTGCATATATGCAAATTTTTATGCAATTATTTCAACAATTTTTCATTTTTCCCTGTATATATTTGCATTATTCAATTATTTTTCGTATCTTTGCAGTCGAAATTGTGAAATACGGATTGTTATGGAAACAGCAATGAGGACATTACAGATCACCTTACCGGTTGCAGACGCGGCTTTTCTTCGCCGTCAGTCTCGCAATATGGGTTGGCAGATCTCAACTGTTCGCCCGAAACGTGTAGTTGAACCGAAAGTGAAAATGACGGAAGAAGAGTTTCGTGCTAAGGTTGCCCGCTCCAGTGCTCAAGCTGAGGCTGGGTTGTATATCGAAAAAAGAGCCGACGAAACAGTAGAACAGTTTGTAAACAGAATGTTATGTATATAGTTCGGTTCTCCAATGATGCTCAGCGGGATGTCGCTCTTTTGCGGCAAAAAGCACCGCAGGCATTTAAGAAATTCCTGAAGTTGGTTGCTGAACTTGAGGAGCATCCTCGTACCGGAACAGGTCAGGTTGAGCAACTGAAATACTTTAAGAACGAAACATGGTCACGTCGCATTACGCGTGAACATCGTTTGGTTTATGAGATTCATGATGACCAAGTGCTGGTGATTGTAGTTTCGTCCTTCGGACATTACGTATAACATCCCCGCTTGCTTACTACGGGGTCCCCGACACGACTTGTCGTAGTGGGGAGAAGCCGAGACAATTGTGCGCTTTATGTTGCACCGCAACATTCGATAGCACAATTTGTCGAAGGCGAAAGCAAGCAACTGACATAATGGCGCAGCGAGCGCCAAAATAAAGCGTAATAAACCAAAACTTGATTGTTTGAAAACTGGACACTTTCAACAAATCATTGTAAATTCAAGTACGGTTTATGCACGCTCACGTATCAGCGTGAGTTTTCCGTGCGTAAATTTGAATTTACAAGGTAGTCCAGAACCTCAAACAATCAAATGAAGCCGCGAAAGCGCACGCTTTTGCGGTGTATGTGTAAATCAAAATACTAACTGCCTCTTGAGGTATAGAAAATGCACCCTACATTGATGGGGAGTTATTATGAAAAAACTATTAATTTTATTAATTGTCACAATTGGCCTGTTTGCATGCACATGGAAAAACAATCCAAGCAATCCTGGTGGACAGAGCAAAACGATTGATCAGCAAGAACACATAAACCCGAATGCTGTAAATGGAGTGCTGCCTGGCAAATTTTCGGTCAGCGCATCTACTAAAGTACAATTCTCGCAAGGTAATTTACAATATCAAGCGAGCACGAATACATGGCAGTTTGCGGAAAGGCAATATTATATGATTGGAGAAGCTAATAGCAATGTGAGCGAGACGAATAACGGTTGGATTGATTTATTTGGATGGGGTACAGGTGCTAACCCGACTAAAACAAGTGTATACTACAATGATTACATCACATTTGTTGATTGGGGAGTAAACGCCATCAGTAATGGCGGGAATAAAGCTAATTTATGGCGCACACTTTCCAAAGATGAGTGGGCTTATTTATTCTTAACACGCGCTAATGCATCAGCCTTGCATGGCAAATCAATAGTAGATAGTATTAGCGGTGTAATAATTCTTCCTGATGATTGGCAGCGTCCAAAGAATGTATCCTTCTTGTCTGGTGTTGGTGATGATTCGTTGAATACATATTCATTGAAGCAGTGGTCAATTATGGAATCTGCAGGCGCAGTATTTTTACCTTGCGGCGGCTATCGTTTCGGCACAGATGTGTTCTGTGTTGGTTCTTACGGATTCTACTGGTCGTCTTCTCCTTTCGGCACAAACTACGCCGACTATTTGTACTTCTTTTCAGACGATCTCTTTCCGCACAACTATTATCGCGACAGTGGTTACTCTGTCCGTCTAGTGCGGTAGTTTCCAAACAATCGTGCCATTCAGTGCTAAGAATTTATCACCTTTGCCCACACCGGCGTAAAAGTGGAGTAAGAAATCATATCATCAACAGTTATCTGAAAAAACAGATATCGTATCCTAACACACCGAGCGGCTCATTGAGTCGCTCGATGTGTGGTTTGAATGGTGCATCTCGCCAATGCCACATTTTCTCTCTATGTCCATTTCAGGGCAATTGTATTGCCCGCTTGTCACTCCAGCATTAGCCCTTCCTCGCTCCCGCACCCCTGCGTTGTAAGGCTGTTGTCGAACCCTAACCACATGATATCCACAACATAACCATAAGATAACCATATGATAAAGCCCCTGTTTTTGCGATTTCGACCTTATTATATATAATACGCAGTATTATATAGTTTTTGTTCAAAAATCGTCAAAAAACAGGGGCTTTGCCGTATTCGTTATCAGAACCGCATAGCCAGGCCGATGCCGTTCTGGGAAGTCTGGAGGCGGAA
>CADBAZ010000104.1 GCA_902792835.1 uncultured Bacteroidales bacterium | reverse complement strand
GAGGTGATAGATTACCCGCATCAAATTAAAAGCCGGTACAAAGGTACAACTTTTTTTGCATATTTCAAAATTTTTTTGTAACTTTGTTGCGATTTTTTGAAAATATCTTCATTTTTAAACTAAATATGGCAAAAATCTTAGTTATTGACGACGAAAGAGCGATAAGAAATATCCTGAAAGAGACTCTTGAGTTCGAAGGTTACAAAGTTGACGTGGCAGAAAACGGTGTCCAAGGAGTGGAAATGGCGCAGGTTGGAAACTACGATCTGATCTATAGCGACGTGAAGATGCCGCAGATGGACGGCACGGAGTTGTTGGCTGCGTTGAAACAGGCGGAAAGTCCCTGCGCAGATGTGCCTGTAGTGATGATCAGCGGACACGGGAACATCGAAACCGCTGTGGAGTGCATAAAACAAGGTGCCTACGACTTTCTGGAGAAACCGTTGGATCTGAACCGTCTGCTGGTGACCACCCGTCACGGCATTGACAGCAAGCAACTGCGGCATGAGGCAAGGACCCTGCGCAACGAGGCGACAGCGCTGAAGAAGAAAGTGAACAGCAAGTACCAGATGATCGGTACGAGCAAGGCGATAGAGAGTGTGCGGGAGATGATAGCGAAGGTTGCTCCGACTGAGGCACGTGTGTTGATTACGGGCGAGAACGGTACGGGTAAGGAAGTTGTAGCACGGATGATATTCGAGCAGAGCAACCGTGCGGAGATGCCACTGGTGACCTGTAACTGCGCAGCTATACCGTCAGAACTCATAGAAAGCGAGTTGTTTGGGCATACGAAAGGCTCGTTTACCGGTGCGGTGAAAGACCGGGCGGGCAAGTTTGAGCAGGCAAACGGCGGGACACTGTTCCTTGACGAGATCGGCGACATGAGTCTGGCAGCCCAGACGAAAGTGCTGCGTGCACTGCAAGAAGGCGAGGTAACGCGCGTAGGCAGCGACAAAGCCATACAAGTAAATGTGCGCGTGATTGCCGCCACGAACAAGGATCTACACAAAGAGATAGAGAAAGGCACGTTCCGTGAGGATTTGTTCCACCGGTTGAATGTGATACCTATTCATGTGCCTGCGCTGGATGAGCGCAAAGAAGATATACCTGAGTTGGTGGAGTTCTTTACAAAGCAGATATGCGAGGAGCAAGGCTGGGCAGTAAAGACGTTCGCCAAAGATGCCATAGCGGCGCTACAGAAACGTCACTGGCCGGGGAATATACGTGAACTGAGGAACGTGGTAGAACGACTGATCATTCTATCCGGCACGGAAATCTCCGCCGCTGACATAGAACACTTTGCTTGATCCGAAAGGTTTGACGATGTCGGTGAGGTGCTGGCGGTCGGTGTCGGTGAGGAAGATCTGCCCGAAACGTTCGCTGCGTACCAATTCAATGATACGCGCTACGCGCGAAGCATCGAGTTTGTCGAAAATATCATCCAATAAGAGAATGGGGCGATTATCAGCCAAACTTGGCTGATCCATGCTTAAGTACAACGCCTGCGCTAATTTCAGGGCGATGAGGTAGGTCTTTTGTTGCCCTTGACTGCCTACGCGGCGCAGAGGGTAGTCGCCGAGTTGCATTTCGAGTTCGTCTTTGTGAATACCTTGTGACGTCCAGCCGAGAATAAGATCACGCTGGCGGGTACGACGCAGGGCTTCGCCCAGCTCGCGATCGAAGAGTTGGGAGCGGTATGTGAGCCGAGGTAGTTCTTCTACTTCGGCTATTGTTTTGTACAGGTCGGCAAAGATCGGCACGAATGCCTCAACGAAAGTTTTACGGCGAGCGAAGATATACTCGGCATGCGGAATCATCTGCATCTCCAGTACTTCGAAGAGGTCGTCTGATGGCTGATTGCTGATGGCTGATTGCTCACCATATTGCTTGAGTAGGGCGTTGCGCTGCTTGACGAGGGCGTTGTAGAGGCTAAGATGCTCGAGGTAGGTGCGGTCGGTCTGACCGATGATGATATCCAAAAACCTCCGGCGCTCGTCGCTGCCTTCGGCAATGAGCTGGTTGTCCTCGGGCGAAACCATCACCAAAGGAATACGTCCGATGTGATCGAGCATGCGCTGGTACTCCTTCTTGCCATAGCGGAATTGTTTCTTTTGTCCGCGCTTGATGGAGCATGTCACCTGCACCGGCTCGGAATCAGCCAAACTTGGCTGATACTGACCTTGTATCATGGCGAAGTCGGCGTCGTGACAGATGTTCTGGGAGTCAATGGGGTTGAAAGCGGATTTGGTGAAACTCAGATAGTAGATGGCATCCAGGAGGTTGGTTTTGCCTTGACCATTCTGCCCGACAAAGCAGTTAAGTTTGTCGGCGAAGGTTAGACTCGCCTCGCGGATGTTCTTGAAGTTGATGATATGTAGTTCGCTGAGGATCATGCTATATATTATTCGGCATTCAACTCCTGTTGCGCTTTAAGCACGGCTTGATACTGAGGTTCGATACTGTCCTCGAAGACATAGTAGTCCGCCTTGCCGTAAGGACGCAGTACGATGCCTTCCCACTTCCAGCCTCTCTTGTCAGGATCGATGATGTCGATGTTGTTGACGTCCACCGGTAACTTCTCGAAGTACAGCGTGAATGGCGTGAGCAGGGATGTGACCAGCGTTTTGGAAGTCGTGCTGATACCGTTGGTGCCGGTCAGCCGGTATTGCATGCCAGTTGTGCGGTCGAGAATATACGCCTTGGGGGAGATATGGATTGTAGCTTTCCATTTGGCGAGGTACTTGCACTGCACGATGGCTGCTGATCCTGTGTTGTCAATACTCATGATGCCGCAATCGGCAGTGGAAGCAGATAAAACCGTGGAGTACTCCTCGGCGTAGGTGACCTGTATGACTTGTTTGCCGACGAGCCTGTTCGCCAGTTTCTCGGATGCAGCCACGAGCTGCTCGAGATCGGTGAGCGAAGAGAGTTCTCGCGCTGTAGCCATGACGGTGGCTGTTTCGACGTCGATCATTCGTACTTGGATATAACACTGGTTGCCATGCGGCATAATATTGGCAGCGCACACGAGTTGCACGCCGAACTGCTTTCCTAATGCTTGTATTTGCTTGTCATCGACATTGCCTGAACGCTGATAGTCATGTTCCTTGGCGATCTGAGCGAGGAACTCCGCCGTCCGCTCGACGGCACTATACTCGCTGTTCGCCACGATACCTGAAACCAGTTCTCCACCGACGACCTGTTTGGCAGTCTCGCTAACCGATTCGTGGCCAGTGACATAGACAGCGACCTTAGTCTGATCGGTGATGACCTGCATGAGTCGTTGGTGCAAAGCACGCGTTTCTTGCAGTTGCAGCGACTCTTCATCTGCATCAGGATCAACAGCGGCGAGGATCTTCTGCGTCTCGTCGATATCAAGTATCTGCTGCATTGTTTGTTCGGCAAGTTCGCGCGCCTGCATCTTCTGCCCTGAGGCAATGAGCTGGTCGATGCGGTCGAGTGAGGATTCAATCTTCGTCAAGCCAACGATAATCTTCTTTTGCAACAGGCGAATGAGCGTGACTCGCTTGACATAAGCAAAGGCAGCAATATTTCCATTGTCGGGGTTCGTCCATGACTCGATCTGCAAGCCCGGAATTTCGATGTTTACGGATGTCTTCGTGGACGACGAGAACTCTCGTGCCGACTCGCGAAACGTGCCATCCATAGTACGCAGCGTCTGGGAGAGTGCCTGGTTGATGGTGGTGTTTTGCACATGCACGCGCACTGTACTGACCGCTTCCACCCTTGCCGCATCTTTCACTCGTTGCGTGGCGTTCTCCAGCCGTTCGTTGGCGAGCTGTTGTCCCTCGGCAAAACCAGTGAAGTACTGATCGTCAGGATAAGCCTGCCGACGCGAGTCATGCTCATACCAATCGGGTTTCTGCGACAGTACAGTCACTGTCGTGAGTAGGAGCATAAGCAGAAGAGTGAATCGTCTCATACGCGGTAGATTAATAATCATCCATACTCATTTCGCGTTCGCTCTCGTTCTCGCGCTGCGTCTCATGCTTAGCAGATTCTTCCTCGCCGGCTACAGCCGACTGATCTTGTTCCTCCGTTTTCTTTTCGGTTTGAGGTTGCTGCGGTTGCATAAAGCGTTCGTCGAACTCCTTCTTGAAAGCTTCGTACTCGGCATCCACGCTCAGTTCTTCGTCTTGCTGAATGGTACTATACAAGCCATTGATAATTATATCTTCGCTAATCTCCAGCACGATATAGGTCTTATAGATGCGTTGTCCGTTCTGGATGAATGTCATCTGTTTGCGGCAGGCTATACGGTATCCTGTAGCCTGATCAATTTCGGTTGTAGTGAGCCCTTCGATGCGCCCGAGTGACTCACGGCTGGTGCTTTTGCGCTCCTGTTTGCGGTAATTGCTGACGAGCGATTGCACTTTGGTAGATATCTGCGACGCCAATTCCTCCAACGCCGTAGTACGTGCTATATCAACGGACAATTGCTGATCCAGATCTTCGCCCACTCCGTGCGCGAAGAATCGGTCGCCAGCCGATACCCATTCACCACAGGGGTCAACAAACTCGACCTCCTTCATGGCGGCTTCTTCTTCGGCTTTCCTCTGCTTGGCTTTGGCTTCGTCTAAAGCGGCTTTGCGCTCAGCTTCGGCGGTTTGCCGTTTAGCTTCGGCAGCCTGACGTTCGGCTTCCGCTCTTGCGGCACGTTGCTCTTCAACTTTCTTGGCGTTGGCTATGCTGTCCAAGCGCATCTTATGACGCAGTTCAGCCTCTTCGGCTTTGTGACGCTGCTCCATTTTCCATTGTTCACGTTTGGCAGCGCGTTTCTCTTTGCGTGTCTGAGCCTCAGCAGGCAGGGTGGCTATTGCAAGTGCCATTACGGCAATAGCGAAAATGTGATTTGCTTTCATTGATTCAGTTTTCAGTATTCAGTTTTCAGTTTTCTGTTATCAGTTAAACGGTGCGGCGTAGGTGCAACCTTCGCGCCAGCGTGAACAGCCGTAGCGGGTGCGTCCGCGGATGATGCGACCTTGTTTGCAGAGCGGGCAAGGCATTCCGGCTTGGTCGGCTTTGACTTCGCGTACGACTTCGGTAGTCATCTGTTTGAGCTCGGCGAGGAAGTCGCGCGCCTCATATTCGCCGCGCTCAATCATGCGCATCTTTTTCTCCCAACGGCCGGTGAGTTCGGCTGACATGAGCAGGGGCGAGATGATTTTGGCAATAAGGTCGATGCCAAGCGGGGTAGCGTGAACAGTCTTGCCTTGGCGCTCAATGTACTTGCGTTGGAAAAGTTTCTCGATGATGGCAGCGCGGGTAGAAGGCCGACCGATACCATTCTCTTTCATTGCATCGCGCAGGTCTTCGTCCTCAACGGTCTTGCCGGCAGTTTCCATGGCGCGGAGCAGCGTGGCTTCGGTGTAATACTTCGGCGGGGTGGTGGTTTTCTCCTTGAGTTGCGGATTGTGAGGACCTTGTTCGCCTTTGACGAAGTCGGGGAGAGTTTGGGTGGCAGTATTATCCTGGGAATCCGGGTTATCCGGACTATCCGGATTATCCGGAGTTTCCTGAGTGCCTTGGGGTTTGGCGAAAACGGCACGCCAACCCGGGACAAGTACCTGACGACCGGTGACCTTGAAGTCATATTCGC
>CADBAZ010000103.1 GCA_902792835.1 uncultured Bacteroidales bacterium | reverse complement strand
CTTGTATCTGCGCAAGAAAACCAAGCGTTCCACCCCCGTTACTGCGGATGAGCAGGCACAGCGCACGCGTTTCGCCGCTGTAGCCCGCGCCGTGCAGGCACGTAAGCAAGATCTGACGAAGATCGCCGGTGACCTGGCGGCGTTCAACGCCCAGAAAGACAACGCAAACGGCAAGAAGACCATGCGCTCCTACCTGTGGATGGTTTGCGACGCGGAACTCGGGTAAATGGATTGAGTACGGAATACGCGGAACTATCGGAATTACGATGGACAATTAACGAACACGGAGTCTCACGGAAAAGCACGGAGACAATAAATTCCGTACTCGAACTAAATCAATAATGTTATGAAAAAGTGTATTATCTGTGCCATCCTATTGATGGCGTTAGTATTCATCTGTGCATGCAACGTGACGCGGACGGTGACGACGAAGTCGGAGTACTGGCAGCGAGGCGACACAAGCTGCGTGATCCAGACGAAGACAATCGAAAGCTACGACGCCAGCAAGAAACTGTCGTATTAAAACAAAATCAGCCGCAGCAAGTGCTACGGCTGTTTTGCTGACTGAATGTCACACAGGACTTACTCAGCAGCAGCTTCGGCTGCGGGAGCCTCGGCAGCAGGAGCAGCGGGAGCCTCCTCGGCCTTCGGAGCGGCTTTCTTGCCGGCACGGCGGGTCGATTTCTTGGCGGCTTTCTTGGTGTCCTTGAGCATGTTCTCGTTGTAATCAACGAGCTCGATGATACACATCTCAGCAGCGTCGCCCAGACGGAAACCGGTGCGGAGGATACGTGTGTAACCACCGGGACGGTTAGCGATCTTCTCGGCAACGTTCTGGAAGAGCTCGGTAACGATAGCTTTCTGTTTGAGTTCGGAGAACACGAGACGGCGGTTAGCCTGGGTGTCCTCTTTAGCGCGTGTGAGCAGCGGCTCAACATAGATGCGCAATGCCTTAGCCTTAGCCAGCGTGGTGTGAATACGCTTGTGCTCAATCAGCGAGCAAGCCATGTTGCTCAGCATGGACGCACGGTGGTTAGCTTTGCGGCCAAGGTGGTTGAATTTTTTATTGTGTCTCATTGTTGTTTAATTTACGATGATTATATCAGCCAAGCATGGCTGATCCTTGGGGAGATCAGCCAATAATGGCTGATGCATTATTCATTGAGTCTGTACTTGCTAATATCCATACCGAAGGAGAGGCCGTTGCGTTCAAGCAGTTCGTCGAGTTCGGAGAGTGACTTCTTGCCGAAGTTGCGGAACTTCAGCAGGTCGGCACGGTGGAACTTGACGAGGTCGCCCAAGGTTACCACTTCCGCGGTGGTCAGGCAGTTCTGCGCACGAACGGAGAGATCCATATCCTCGAGGCGCTGGTTGAGCAGCTGGCGCATGCGCAGGAGCTCCTCGTCCAGGGCTGTGGTAGTGATCTTCGTCGTTTCCTCGATAACGATCTTCTCGTCGGAGAAGAGCATGAAGTGGAAGATAAGAATCTTCGCAGCTTCCTTCAGTGCTTCCTTCGGTGAGATAGAGCCATCTGTTTCGATCTCGAGCGAGAGTTTCTCGTAGTCGGTACGCTGCTCGACACGATACTGGTCGATGGACATCTTGACGTTGCGGATCGGGGTATAGATAGAGTCGATAGCGAGCACTCCGATAGGATCATTGGGTCGGTGGTTCTCGTCGCCGGGAACATATCCGCGACCCTTGTTGATAGAGATCTCTATCTCGAAGTCAGCCGTTTCGTCCATCTCCGCGATACGCAGCTCAGGATTGAGCACCTCGAAGTTCTGGAGGAAGTTGTTCATTTCGCCTGCAAGCAGTTCGGTTGTACCGTGTACGTGCATGCGCGACGGAAGCGTACCTGCTTGAGGTTAAGGATCATGTTGGTAACATCATCGATGACGCCAGGGATAGTAGCAAATTCATGATCAATACCATTGATTCTAATTGCGCAGATGGCGTAACCCTCCAGCGAGTTCAGCAGAACACGGCGGATGGCATTACCAACTGTAATACCATAACCCGGCTCGAGCGGACGGAACTCGAAGGTTCCTTTGGTCTTGCTCGAATCCAACATGATAACCTTGTCAGGTTTGATGAAATCTAATATTGCCATGAATTTAATTGTTATTTAGAGTACAACTCAACGATTAACTGCTCCTTGATGTTCTCAGGAATCTCCTCGCGCTGCGGGATGTTCAGGTACTTACCGCCCTTGAGCGATTCGTCCCAAGCGAGCCACGGGTACTTGGAGTGGTTGAAGCCTTCGAGCGAAGCAGCGATGACCTCGAGGGATTTCGCTTTCTCGCGAACGGCAACAACTTGACCGGGTTTAACCTCATAGGAGGGGATATTAACCACCTTGCCGTCAACAGTGATGTGACGGTGGCTTACGAGCTGACGTGCAGCGGCACGTGTAGGAGCTATACCGAGACGGTAAACGAGGTTGTCCAGACGGCTCTCAAGGAGCTGGAGGAGGATCTCACCGGTAATACCTTTCTTACGTGAAGCTTTAGCGAAGAGCAGACGGAACTGACGCTCCAGAACACCGTAGGTGTATTTGGCTTTCTGCTTTTCGGCTAACTGCGTGCCGTACTCAGAGTTCTTTTTACGACGGTTAACGCCGTGCTGACCTGGGGCGTAGTTACGCTTGTCAAGTACCTTGTCCGGGCCGAAGATAGCCTCTCCAAAGCGACGCGAAATACGCGATTTTGGTCCAATATATCTTGCCATATTTCTTTATTGTTAAAACGTTAAAATGGTCCTTCGGACGTTAAATAGTTAAAATGGTTTTTATTTTATAAAAACGTTACTAATATGTCCGTTGGAAGTTAAATATTATAATTATACACGGCGGCGTTTCGGGGGACGGCATCCGTTGTGGGGCATTGGGGTTACGTCGATAATCTCGGTAACATCGATACCTGCAGCGACGCAGGCGCGGATAGCGGACTCACGTCCTTGACCCGGACCCTTGACGTATGCTTTAACCTTGCGCAATCCGAGGTCGTAAGCCACCTTACCGCAATCCTGAGCTGCCATCTGTGCAGCGTACGGGGTGTTCTTCTTCGAGCCACGGAAGCCCATCTTACCAGCTGACGACCATGAGATAACCTGACCGTCGGCGTTAGCCATAGTTACAATCACATTGTTAAACGAAGACATTACATGCAGTTGACCCACACCATCAATCTTCACAACACGTTTTTTGGCTGCTACTGTTTTCTTTGCCATAATCTTACAAATTTAGTGGGTTAATTACTTCGTTGCTTTCTTCTTGTTAGCAACCGTCTTCTTCTTACCCTTGCGGGTACGTGCATTATTCTTCGTGGACTGACCACGTACCGGCAGACCGATACGGTGACGTACGCCACGATAGCAACCGATATCCATCAAACGTTTGATGTTCAGTTGTGTTTCCGAACGAAGATCACCTTCAACTTTGTACTGCGCACCGATGATCTCACGAATCTTTGCTGCTTGGTCGTCAGTCCAATTCTCGACCTTGATGCTTGGGTCAACGCCTGCCTCTGCGAGAATCTTCTTTGCGCTCGAACGACCTATTCCGTAGATGTAAGTCAAACCGACTTCACCGCATTTATTCTGCGGCAGATCTACTCCGACAATTCTTATAGCCATAATTACTTACTTAAGGATAAAACTGTTTTAACTGTTACTAAGTGGAGATGCTTATCCTTGACGCATCTTCATCTTAGGTTCTTTTTTGTTGATTACATACAAATGCCCTTTGCGGCGTACAATCTTGCAGTCCGCATTGCGCTTTTTGATACTTGCTCTAACTTTCATTGTAGTAGCTTGTTTTAATGGTGCACTTTGTTGCGCCCAAAAGAATTATGCCACAAAAATCGTGCCACAGCGCTCTAGTGCATCCGTTTTTTTACTTGTACCTAAAGGAAATTCTTCCTTTAGTCAAATCATAGGGGCTCATTTCGAGTTTTACACGGTCACCGGGGAGGATCTTGATGTAGTGCATGCGCATCTTACCCGATATATGTGCGGTGATGATGTGTCCGCTCTCCAGCTGAACCCTGAACATTGCGTTCGACAGTGCTTCGGTGATTACACCATCTACTTCAATTGCGTCTTGCTTTGCCATAATGCTTAATTTGCTTGGTTGATTTAGATGAATCGGTCACCTAAGACCTCTTGGATGTAGTCGAAGGTGGAGAGTATATCCGCTTTGCCGTTACGGATGCAGACCGAGTGCTCGTAGTGGGCAGTGGGTTTGCGGTCGATGGTACGTGCCGTCCAGCCGTCGTCCTCGATGAGGATGTGTCGGCGTCCCATGCTGATCATCGGCTCAATGGCGATGGTCATACCGGACTTAAGGACGATGCCGTTACCGCGCCGGCCGTAGTTGCAGACCTCGGGATCTTCGTGCATGTCGCGACCGATGCCATGTCCGACGAACTCGCGGATAACGCCGTAACCGGCTTTCTCGCAATAGTTCTGGATAGCAAAACTGATGTCACCCAAGCGATGTCCCGTCACAGCTTGCTCTATACCGATGTATAGAGCCTGCTTGGTGGTCTTAAGAAGACGCATCACCTGCTCGCTCACCTCGCCCACGGGGAAGGTATAGGCGCTGTCGGAGTGGAAACCGTTGAGCTTGATGCTGCTGTCGATGGTGATGATATCACCGTCACGGAGCACGGTTTTCTCCGAAGGTATACCATGTACGATCTGCTCGTTGACCGAGGTGCAGAGGGCGCAAGGAAAATCCTCATAGCCCTTGCAAGCGGGGATACCGCCGTTGTCGCGTATATACTCTTCGGCGATGCGGTCTAACTCAGCGGTAGATATACCCGGCTTGATAAGCTTAGCCAGCTCACCGTATAACTTTGACAGCAGGATATTACTCTGCCGCATGAGTTCGACCTCTTCGTCTGTTTTCAAATAAACCATACTAATAATTTACCAAGATTGGTGAATTAGTAAGCCATGGCGCCACGTCCCTTGATGCGCATGCCGGACTCGAAGAATCCGTCGTAGTGACGCATCAGCAGGTGGCTCTCTATCTGCTGTAGGGTATCCAAGATCACACCTACCATGATGAGCAAGCTTGTACCTCCGTAGAACTGGGCAAATCCCATGCTGACACCGAACAGGCGTGCGAAAGCAGGCAGAATGGCGATGATAGCGAGCAGGATAGAGCCCGGCAGGGTGATACGGCTCATGATGGTGTCGATGTACTCAGCGGTCTTGCGTCCCGGCTTAACGCCCGGGATAAAGCCGTTGTTGATCTTCAGGTTCTCAGCCATCTGAACGGGGTTGATGATAACGGCGGTGTAGAAGTACGTGAAGGCAATGATAAGGATTGCGAACACGAAGTTGTACCAGAATCCGTTGTTATCCATGAACGCGTTCACGAAAGCGTTCGAACCGTCGGTACGGAAACCAACGATAGCGATAGGGATAAACATGATAGCTTGCGCGAAGATGATAGGCATCACGTTCGCAGCGTTCACCTTCAATGGGATGAACTGGCGCACGCCTCCGTACTGGCGGTTACCCTCGATACGCTTAGCGTACTGAACGGGGATACGGCGAGTACCCTGGACGAGCAGGATAGCGAACATGAACACAGCTATCAGGATCACGATCTCAAGCAGGAACACAACCAGACCGCCTCCGGCGTCATTCAAACGGGAGCTGAACTCCTGGATGAGTGCACCCGGCAGACGGGCAATGATACCGATCAAGATGATGAACGATATACCGTTACCTACTCCACGGTCGGTGATACGCTCGCCGAGCCACATGACGAACATGGAGCCCGCGCAGAGGATGATCGTCGAAACGATGGTGAAGGCGTTGAATCCTATCTCCACGTGCTGTCCGGCAGCTGCCATCTGCACTGAGAGGTTAACCAGGTACGAAGGACCTTGGAACAACAGGATCGCCACGGTCAGATAACGGGTTATCTGATTCATCTTCTGACGTCCCGACTCGCCCTCCTTCTGCATCTTCTGGAAGTACGGTACTGCTATAGAGAGCAGCTGGATGATGATGGACGCGGAGATGTAGGGCATGATACCCAATGCGAAGATAGAGGCATTGGAGAATGCACCACCCGAGAACATATCCAGCAGAGCCATCAATCCGCCTTCCGTCTGAGCATGAAGAGCAGTCAGGGCTGTAGGATCAATACCCGGCAAGACGATGAACGATCCGAAGCGGTAGATGAGCACGAACAACAGCGTTGTCAGCACTCGGCCGCGGAGATCTTCGATCTTCCAGATATTTCTTATTGTCTCAATAAACTTCATAAAATTTCATTTTATGGAGTCTTGGCTTCGCCGAGTTGCGTAAGCAAGCTTACACTCGGCTAGCTCAAGCCTTCATATTAATTACAATTTAACGATAGTACCACCAGCAGCTGTGATAGCCTCTTCAGCTTTCTTCGAGAAGGCATGAGCCTCAACGGTCAGTTTAGCTTTCAGTTCGCCGTTACCGAGAATCTTAACCAGCACGTTCTTGCCGATGAGACCGGCCTCGTGGAGTTCGGCTACGCCGATCTTCTCGATTTTCTTAGCCTCAAACAGAGCCTGGAGAGTAGCGAGGTTAACTGCCTTGTACTCAACGCGGTTAATATTCTTGAACCCGAACTTAGGCAGACGGCGCTGCATAGGCATCTGTCCACCCTCGAAGCCAATCTTCTTCGAGTAACCCGAACGCGACTTGGCACCTTTGTGACCACGGGTAGAAGTACCACCGAGTCCCGAACCGGGACCACGACCGATACGCTTGGCAGTCTTTACAGAGCCTTTGGCGGGTGTTAAGTTATTCAATTCCATAATTCCAAACGATTTTAGTCAATTACTTTTACCAAGTGTTTCACTTTCTCGACCATGCCGAGAATAGCGGGGGTAGCCTCGTGCTCAACGATAGCATTCATCTTACGAAGACCAAGGGCTTCCATCGTTTCCTTCTGCACTTTCGGAGATTTGATAGTGCTGCGAACTTTCTGAATTTTAATCTTTGCCATAATCTTCAATGAATTTATCCGTTAAACACTGTAGAGAGGCTTACGCCACGGTTCTGAGCTACCATACGTGCGTCACGCATCTCGCCGAGGGCGGCGATAGTAGCCTTAACGAGGTTGTGGGGGTTCGACGAACCTTTAGCCTTAGCCAGCACGTCCTTCACGCCAACGCTCTCGAGCACGGCACGCATAGCACCACCGGCTTTCACACCTGTACCTTGCGATGCAGGTTTCAAGAGAACGCGAGCACCGCCGAACTTCGACAACTACGATAGCTGCGAAAGTGAATGTACGTCCACCCTTGGTAACTTTCGTTACACGGTTGACAGCAACGAGGCGCTCCTTGAGCTCCAGGTCTTGTGTAGTTTTAACTCTTTGCATAATCGTAGTCTATTAGAATTTGAGACCTGCCTCGCGGGCAGCGTCAGCCAATTGTTGAACTCGACCGTGATAGAGGTAACCGTTGCGGTCGAAAACGACCTCGGTAACACCGGCCTTGATGGCGTTCTCGGCGATAGCCTTGCCAACGAGAGCGGCTTTCTCTGTCTTAGTCATCTTATCTTTGATTCCGAGCGACGAAGCGCTTGCGAGTGTTACACCCTTCTTGCTATTTTCTGAATCATAATCTTTCCTTTCTATTATTTACCAGCCGACTTACCAGCCTTACGACGTACAACTTCACCTTGGAAGCGGATACCCTTGCCCTTATACGGTTCCGGCATACGGAACGAGCGGATCTTTGCGCATATCTGGCCGAGCAGTTGCTTGTCAGCAGACTCAAGGATCACGAGCGGGTTCTGGTTACGCTCTGCTTTCGTCTCAACTTTCACCTCAGCGGGGAGCTGGAGGTAGATGGGGTGAGTATAACCGAGCGAGAAGTTAAGCAACTGTGGCTTAGCGAGCTCAACACGATAACCTACACCAACGAGCTCCAACGTAGCTTTGTAGCCATCATGCACACCAACAACCATGTTGTGGATCAAGGCACGGTACAAGCCATGTTTAGCACGCATTTCTTTCTCATCGTTCGGACGGGTTACGTGGCATTCTGCACCTTCAACCTCCACTTTGATAGCGGGATCAACGGCTTGCTTCAACTCGCCTTTCGGACCTTTAACGGTTACAATATTCTCAGGGCTAACTGTTACGGTTACGCCGGCAGGAATAGCTACAGGTAATTTACCAATTCTTGACATAGTCTGTTCCTCCCTACATTAATAAACATAACAAATAACCTCACCGCCGAGCTTGAGGCCGAGAGCCTCTTTGTTGGTCATCACGCCTTTCGATGTGGAAAGGATAGTGGATACACGTTGTAACTTCTTGATGGCGTTAACTTTGTTAACCGGATCATACTTCAAGGCAATCTTGATAGTGCCTTGAGGGCCATCTTCCACGAACTTGTAAGAGAGGATGTAACCTTTCTCGAACAAGATACGGGTGATCTCTTTCTTCAGATTCGAAGCAGGAACTTCCACTACGCGGTGGCCTGCTTTGATTGCATTCCTGAGTCGGGTCAGGTAATCTGCGATAGGATCTGTCATTGTTTTACTTGTTTTAAAATTATCAGGGCTGTCCTGACATTGTTTAAAGATTAATAATTATTTTCTCCCGCAGTCTTCCGCGCTACCGGAGGCACTTACATGCCTGATCGTGGTTGACCGTTTGGCATGTGGAACCTTCGGATGCTGCGGAACTTGCGGAG
Source organism: uncultured Bacteroidales bacterium (assembly GCA_902792835.1). GTDB lineage: Bacteria > Bacteroidota > Bacteroidia > Bacteroidales > Paludibacteraceae > Colicola. Next base: position 1,696 of record CADBAZ010000103.1, on the reverse strand, counting down.
TTGTTTTTTACCAGCTTGCTTTCTTTACTCCCGGGATCAAGCCTTTGGAAGCCATCTCGCGGAACTGAATACGGCTGAGTCCGAACATACGCATGTAACCTTTTGGACGACCGGTGATCTTGCAGCGGTTGTGCAGACGTACGGGGCTGGCGTTCTTAGGCAGAGCCTGCAGTCCTTCGTAGTCGCCGTCCTTGAGCAGTTGCGCACGTTTGGCCGCATACTTCTTGCACAGAGCAGCACGCTTCACCTCACGGGCTTTCATTGATTCTTTTGCCATAGTCTTTACTTTTTGAACGGTAAACCAAACTCACGGAGCAGAGCGAAACCTTCGGCATCGGTGTTAGCGGTGGTAACGAAGGTGATGTTCATACCCTGCAGTTTCGTGATGTTATCAATGTTAATTTCCGGGAAGATGATCTGCTCGGTGATACCGAGTGTATAGTTACCGCGACCATCCATCTTGCTGTTGATACCCTTGAAGTCACGGATACGGGGCAGAGCCACGCGTACCAGACGCTCGAGGAACTCGTACATACGCTCGCCACGGAGGGTAACGCGAACGCCGATAGGCATTTTCTTACGTACCTTGAACTGAGCAATATCCTTCTTCGAAAGAGTTGCTACAGCTTTCTGTCCGGCGATGGTTGTCATCTCCTGCAGAGCGACTTCAATGATCTTCTTATCAGCAGTAGCCTCGCCCAAGCCTTGATTGAGAACAATCTTCTCGAGCTTCGGGCACTGCATCACGGTCGTATAGCCGAACTCCTTAACCAGAGCCGGAACGATACGCTCCTGATAATCTTGTTTTAAACTCGCTGTATTCATTGTTAAATTTCTTTACCGGTTTTTTTACTTACACGCACGAGTTTGCCATCCTTCTCTACTCGACCTACGCGAACGGGTTTGCCGTCCTCGACAGGATTGAGGTTAGAGATATGGATGGGAGCCTCCTGCTTAACCATTCCGCCTTGCGGATTTTTCGCATTAGGTTTGGTGGCTTTCGACACCATGTTTACACCCTCTACGATAGCACGTTGCTTCTCTTTGAGCACTTCGAGCACGCGTCCCGTCTTGCCCTTCGAACCACCGGCGTTTACATAGACGATATCACCTTTTTTGATATGTAACTTTGTCATGTTGTTAAACTTTTTAAGTGATTAGAGCACTTCGGGTGCCAGGGAAATAATCTTCATGTTCGTCTGACGGAGCTCACGTGCTACCGGACCGAAGATACGGCTGCCGCGGAGTTCGCCTGCGTTAGAGATAAGCACGCATGCGTTGTCATCGAAACGGATGTAGCTGCCGTCAGCGCGGCGCACTTCCTTCTTAACGCGCACCACGATAGCACGGCTAACCGTACCGTCCTTGATGTCGCTGGAGGGGATAACGCCCTTTACGGCTACTACGATCGTATCACCGAGCGAAGCATAGCGCTTCTTCGTTCCGCCAAGTACGCGGATGCACAGAGCCTCTTTGGCTCCCGAGTTGTCGGCTACAATAAGCCTTGATTCTTGCTGTACCATATTACTTAGCCCTTTCGATGATTTGAGTTAAACGCCAACGAACAGTCTTGCTCAAGGGACGAGTCTCCATGATGCGTACGATATCGCCGATACCGCACTCGTTGTTCTCGTCATGAGCATGGAACTTGCGAGTTTTGTTCACAAACTTGCCATAGATGGGGTGTTTCTCTTTC
>CADBAZ010000102.1 GCA_902792835.1 uncultured Bacteroidales bacterium | reverse complement strand
TTCATCATCCGTTTCATGTGCTCGAATAGCTCCATGTACGTCGTGTAATCCCTGTCATCCAAATCACCGCGTTTGTAGTTGTTCGCCACAAACACATATACACCCTCAAAGATACTTCTGTCCTGTACGATTGTGTGCGTTGAGGCATTCACAGCCAGCATGTCTTTGAAGCGCTCCTTCAGAAAGTACGTTTCCAGACAGAACGACCACCGCTTGATGTCCGTGTAGTAGTCTTCCAAATACGGATTGAAACCCACGCTCTCAAAGCGAGGTTCCCAGCCGTAATACTTCGCCAACATCTTCGTCAGCGTCGTCTTGCCTGCTCCTATATTTCCGGCTATTGCTATATACATGCTATTTTATTACAGGCTTTTTTGCCACTTTGTGTGCCACCTTCTGGGTTATTTTCCTCTGCTCGTCAGTCATCTTTTCGGGCATAAACGTGCAGCCTTTGGCACTCTTTCCCGTCAGCACTTCCAGCCACAAACACGCCATCAGATACCTGCCGTACGTATAACTCAAATGATAGCCGTCGCGGCACAAGGTATCGCCCAATTTCGTCTTCCTCGCCTCTTGAATTGCCACGCCGCCTGGGATGAATCCGTCAAAATGATGACGCTTCAATACCTGCCTGTTGCAGCCCAAGATCTCGTCGTACATGTAGGCTTGGTCGCCGTTGTAGTTCGGAATGAACGCACCGTGCGTAGCGTCTTGCTGATATGCCCACGTCATGTACCAAAATAGCTTCGTTTTCGGGGCTATATGCAGCCGTACACTGTCTATCAACTCGCTCAGCCACGGCTCGTAGGTGTACCACTGCCCGCTGTAATGGCTCGCCTGCTGCATCGTCACCACGTCCCATTCGTCGCTCTCCAACGCTTGCAGTATCGACACGCTATCCGTCACCACTCTGCCTTCGCGCGTCATCACGCGGTACGAATACACTGCCGAATCCCCGCGAACATTCAGCGCGTGACGCTTGAGCGAACAACCGCCGATGTACAAGTTCCCAACCTTCATCTCTATTCCGCGCTCAGCTGCCAACTCTACCAGATTGTTCTCAACCGCATCAATCGAAAAACTGTTGCCGATACACAGCACCTTCACTTCGCGCGTTGCCGATGGGGATGGCTCACGCCATGACACAAGCAGCAACTCAACGGCAACTAACATCAACAATACTGATATACAGCGAATTGGCTTCATAAACACGGAATCTTGCAAAAAGTATGTGCAAAGATACAAAAAAAATCTGATATTTGCAAGCGGTTTGAGCAGAATTTTGTATTTTGTTGCATTTTTGTGCAAAATACCATAAAATATGCATTTTTTTTACAAATCTTCGTTTAAAATTTGCAAAATTGGGAAAGTTTTTGTAACTTTGTAGGCTTTTTGTGTGACAACCATGAACTATCAATATCTGAATAGCATCAATTCGCCGAAAGATCTCAAGGCTCTGCCCCGCGAGGTATTGCCGGAAGTGTGCGCCGAGTTACGCGACTTTATTGTCAGCGAACTCAGTCATAATCCCGGACATCTTGGTTCATCTTTAGGCGTGATAGAACTCACTGTAGCACTGCATTACGTGTTCGACACACCGTACGATCGGCTCGTCTGGGACGTAGGTCATCAGGCTTATGCGCATAAGATCCTCACCGGTCGTCGCGATACGTTCCACACCAACCGTCAGTTCGGCGGGTTGGCTCCTTTCCCCACGCCTGCCGAGAGCGAGTACGACACCTGCGTTTCCGGTCACGCCAGCAACAGTATATCCGTGGCATTGGGAATGGATATTGCTAATAGTCAAAAGTCAAAAGTCGAAAGCGGGAAGCGAAAAGTCGTAGCCGTAATTGGCGACGGAGCCATGACCGGAGGGTTGGCGTTCGAGGGACTGAACAACGCCTCGATGGACAAAAACGACCTGCTCATCGTGCTCAACGACAACAACATGGCGATCGATCCTATCAAGGGCGGATTCACGCAATATCTGGTTGACCTGACCACCTCGCCGCGCTACAACAAAATGCGCTGGTGGGGATATCAGGCACTCGTTAAGATGCACCTGATGTCCGACCACAAGCGCGCAAAGATCCTACGCTTCAACAACAACCTCAAAGCCACACTCACCAAGCAACCCAAGAACATCTTCCAAGGCCTGAACATCCGATATTTCGGGCCTGTGGACGGTCATGATGTGATAGGCTTGGTGCGCATCCTGAGCGAGATAAAGAACTACCACGGTCCGAAAGTGCTGCACATCGTCACGCAGAAAGGCAAGGGTTACGCACCTGCCGAAGCCGACCAGACCGTTTGGCACGCACCCGGAGAGTTCGATGTCGAGACCGGCGAGCGTTTGGCAGACAAGACATCTCTTAACGCTAAACTATCAAAAGCCAGCGCACCTCTTTGGCAAGAAGTATTCGGGCAAACGTTGCTCGATTTAGCGCAGAAAGACGAGCGTATAGTAGGTGTTACTCCGGCTATGCCGTCGGGCTGTTCGATGACGATCATGCAAAAAGAGTTACCCAAACGCGTGTTTGATGTCGGCATAGCCGAAGGTCACGCCGTGACATTCAGCGCCGGTTTGGCAAAAGAGGGGTTAGTGCCGTTCTGTAATATCTACTCCTCGTTCCTCCAGCGTGCCTACGACAATATCATCCACGACGTAGCTATCGGCAAGATGCACGTCATCTTCTGCATCGACCGCGCAGGCATCGTAGGCAACGATGGTGCTACGCACCACGGATTGCTCGATCTCGCGTACCTGCGACCTATACCGAACATGCAGATCGCTGCGCCGATGACCGCTACCGACCTGCGTCAGATGATGACCATGGCTGTTGATATGCAAGGACCGATAGCGATCCGCTATCCGCGTGGCAGAAGCAAGGACCGCGAACTCCCACCCGTAGAGTACGGCAAAGCCGTGTGCTTGAGAGAGGCAAAAGACGAAAGACGAATTTGCGTCCTTTCAATCGGTTCAATCGGCAACACCGTTGAGCAGGCATTGAATGCACACGAAGAGTTGAAAGATGTCGGGCACTGGAATATGCGTTGGCTCAAGCCGCTGGATGTGGAAACAGTAAAAGTCGTAGCGGAGCAATACGACACCATCGTAACCGTCGAAGATGCCATGACCTCAGGCGGGTTAGGTAGTGCGGTTCTGGAAACCGTTGATACACAGAAGGTGCGCGTCGTTCGCCTCGGTGTGAACGATCAGTTTGTCACCCACGGCAGCACAGCCGAACTGATGAATATGCTGCATCTCGATGCCGAAGGGATTGCGGAATCATTGATAAAGTTGAGAGCTGAGTGTTGAGCGTTGAGAGAAGTTATGAAACACTAAACTCTAAACACTAAACAAAATAAATTATGCGAGTTATTATTGCCGGAGCAGGCGAGGTAGGAACGCACTTGGCGAAACTGCTGTCGCGAGAGAACATCGACATCAGTCTGATGGACGAACGTGCTGATCGTATCGAAGGTCTGGATGCCGATTACGACATGCTGACGATGGTTGGTGTGCCGACATCGATCCGTGACCTCCAAGAGATAGGCGTACGCGATGTCGATCTGTTTGTGGCGGTTACGCCCTACGAGTCCGAGAACATGACCGCCTGCCTGATTGCCAACCAGTTAGGCGCCAAGAAGACACTTGCCCGCATCGACAACTACGAGTACCTGCTGCCCGAGAACAAACGGTTCTTCGAGCAAATGGGTCTCAACCACCTCATCTACCCGGAAGTGCTCGCGGCACAGGAGATCTGCGAATCGCTCAAAAAGAACTGGATGCGCTATCACCTCACGCTCTGCAACGGTCTGCTCGACCTGTGTGTAGTGAAGATTCGCGAGGGTGCACCGATGGTCGGCAAGCAGTTTATGTCGGGATTCTACGCCCACGGCAACTACCGCATCGTAGCCATCAAACGCGGACAAGAGACGATCATCCCGGGTGGAGCGGATGCCGTTGAAGCGGGCGATATGATCTACGCTGTCTGCACACGCGAGAACATGTCTGTGCTTCGCAAGGAAGCCGGCAAGAGTGAACGCGATATCAACAATATCGTCTTCTTCGGTGGCAGCAAGATCGCCCAGAAAGCCATTATGTCCCTGCCGGAAGGCAAACAGGTCAAGGTGCTTGAGGCAGATCGTGAACTCTGCGAACGGCTTTCCGAGAAACTTGGCAACGCTCTGATCATCCACGCCGACGGTAGTGATATGAGCGTGCTCAAAGAGGAAGGCATTGAGGATGCCGACGCTTTCGTAGCCGTTACCGAACGAAGCGAGGCGAACATCTTCGCCTGTCTGGCTGCAAGGCGTTTTGGCGTGCGCAAGACCATCGCCGAGATTGAAAACATGGATTACATCAGCATGGCTGAACAACTTGAGGTCGGCGCAATGCTCAACAAGAAAACCATCGCCGCCAGTTACATCTACCGCTTGCTGATGAAAGCCTCGGTGCAGAACGTGCAGAACCTCACTTCCGCCGATGCCGAGATAGTCGAGTTCGTCGTTACCGAGAACAGCCGCATCACACGCGACATGATCAGGAACATGAACCTGCCCCAGGAGTGCAATATAGGCGCAATGGTGCGTGCCGGCGAAGCTATACTCGTCAACGGCGACACCCAACTCCTACCGGGCGACCAAGTCGTAGTGTTCTGCAAGAGCAATAACCTGCAACGCATCGAAAAGTTATTCAAATGACCAAAACGTTCAACTGGAAAATAGTAACCCGCACCTACGGCGCACTGCTCTCGATAGAGGCTCTGTTCATGGCAGTACCTACTGTTGTGGCATATATCTACGGCGATCCGGATGGTGGAGCGTTTGCTGTCAGCACGCTTATCACGCTCGTCGCCGGTACGCTGGCTATGCGTATAGGTCGGGATGCTCCACGCCGTGTGAGCGAACGTGAGGGTTACCTGATCGTGGCACTCGTCTGGCTCGTGTTCTCGGCGTTTGGTATGTTGCCGTTCTATCTCTCCGGTGCGTTGGATTCGATCACCGACTCGTGGTTTGAGACCATGGCAGGTTTCTCCACCATGGGTGCAACGGTTATCCCGAACGTGGAGGTCATGTCGCACGCTATTCTTCTTTGGCGCGCCCTGTGCCAATGGCTCGGCGGTATGGGTATCATCGTGCTCAGTGTTGCCGTATTGCCGCTGTTCGGCTTGGGTGGCATGCAGCTCTATGCTGCCGAGGTCACCGGCGTAAGCTACGAGAAACTCTCGCCGCGCATCAACAGCACAGCCCGACTGATGTGGGGAACGTACATCTTTCTGACCGTGCTCGAGACCCTGCTGCTGAACTTCTTCGGCATGGATCTGTTCGATTCTGTCTGCCACTCTATGGCAACCATCTCCACCGGCGGCTTTTCTACCAAGAACACTTCCCTGATGCTTTGCAGCCCCGCTATTCAATATACCGTTGCCATTTTCATGCTCCTGTCGGGTATCAACTTCACGCAGATCATCTTCTTCATGAAGGGCAAACCCGAGAAGCTCTACTACGACGAAGAGACGCGCTGGTACGTCGGGGCTATACTCATCTGCACAGCTATTCTCACCATAGCCCTGTTCGTCTATTACACATGGATCGAGCAGGCTGAGTGGCTGCCCAGACTGATTGACAAGAATGTGGTACGAGGTTACGCGTTCCACGCCGAGTGGGCGTTCCGCAATGCGTTCTTTACCATCTG
>CADBAZ010000101.1 GCA_902792835.1 uncultured Bacteroidales bacterium | reverse complement strand
GCACTCAAGCACACCATCAACGGCGATTATAACCTCGTCAGTGAGGACGAAGTCCTCTCGCTCGCCGGTGGCAATGCAAACGGCCGCGTTCAGCGCTAAGGCTCGGAATATCGATTAATCGAAATATCGAAAAAAAGAATAAAACTATGGCAAGATTCGATAAAATTCAGGTGATGACCAAGATTAAGGCTGCACCGATGGTACCTGTGTTCTATCACAAGGATGTAGAGGTCTGCAAGAACGTGATTAAGGCTTGCTACGAAGGTGGGGTTCGCGCGTTCGAGTTCACCAACCGTGGTGACTTTGCGCACGAGGTATTTGGTCCGCTGGTGAAGTGGGCTGCTGTTGAATGCCCCGAACTGGCGCTGGGCGTAGGCTCTGTAGTGGATGCTCCGACGGCTGCGCTGTATATCCAGTTGGGCGCTTGCTTCGTAGTCGGTCCGTTGTTCAATCCGGAGATTGCTCCGGTTTGCAACCGTCGTCTTGTTCCCTACTGCCCGGGTTGCGGTTCAGTAAGCGAGATAGGTAAGGCACAGGAGTTAGGCAGCGACCTGACCAAACTGTTCCCCGGCGATGTATATGGTCCGAACATGGTGAAGGGTCTGATGGCTCCTATGCCCTGGTCGAAGATCATGGTTACCGGTGGGGTGGCTCCCGAGAAAGAGAATCTGGAGAAATGGTTCGCTGCAGGCGTCTATTGCGTAGGCATGGGCAGCTAGGCATGGGCAGCAAACTCTTCCCGGGTGACGTAGTTAAAGCCGGCAACTGGCAGTACGTGACGGACAAGTGCAAGGAGTGTTTTGACATTATTGCAGCTTGCCGCAAATAAATAGAATAACCTTTTAAATAACAATAACATGGCAAAAAAAGCATTAACTAAGTGGACAGCGCCGAAGAGCGTTGCTCCCGAGAGAATCATCCAATTTGGTGAAGGTAACTTCCTCCGCGCATTCGTTGACTGGATCATATGGAACATGAACGCCAAGACGAACTTCAACGGTTCGGTGGCTGTCGTACAACCTATCGACAAAGGTATGGTAGAGTGGCTCAACGGCCAGGACTGCCTGTATCACGTTAACCTGCAAGGCCGTTTGGACGGCAAGGCTATCAACTCGCTGGAGCGTATTGATGTCATCAGCCGCGCGCTGAACCCGTATTCGCAGAACTGGGCATATATGGCACTTGCCGAGCAGCCGGAGATTCGTTTTGTTATCTCCAACACGACTGAGGCAGGTATAACCTTCGACCCGAGTTGCAAGTTCACCGACGCACCGGCAAGTGCATATCCGGGCAAGCTGGTACAACTGCTGTTCCGTCGTTACAAGACCTTCAACGGCGACCCGACCAAAGGTTGGATCTTTATGCCGTGCGAGTTGATTTTCCTGAACGGTCACCATCTTAAAGACTGCATCCGCAAGTATATCGAACTCTGGAAAGACGATTTCGGAGCTGACTATGCAGGTTTCAAGGAGTGGTTTGAGAAGTACAACTACGTTTGCGCTACCCTTGTGGACCGCATCGTACCTGGCTTCCCGCGCAAGGATATCGCCGCTATTCAGGAGAAAATCGGCTATAACGACAACCTCGTTGTACAAGCCGAGATCTTCCACCTCTGGGTAATCGAGAAACCCGAAAATATGAGTATCGAGGAGTTGGAGTCAGAGTTCCCTGCCAATAAAGCCGGTTTGAACGTACTCATCGCTGAGAGCGAGAAACCCTACCACGAGCGCAAGGTAACTCTGCTCAACGGTCCGCACACCGTGCTCAGCCCTGTTACGTACCTGAGTGGCGTGAACATCGTTCGCGATGCTTGCAACCACGAGATCCTCGGTAAGTACATCAACAAGGTGATGTTCGACGAACTGCTTGAGACCCTCAACCTGCCGAAGGAAGAGTTGAAGGCCTACGGTGAGAGCGTTCTGGAGCGCTTCAACAACCCGTACGTTGATCACGCCGTTACCAGCATCATGCTCAACTCGTTCCCGAAGTTCGAGACCCGTGACCTGCCGGGCTTGAAGGTTTACCTGGAGCGCAAGGGCGAATTGCCGAAAGGCTTGGTACTCGGTCTGGCTGCTATCATCACCTACTACAAGGGTGGTACCCGTGCCGACGGCGCACCTATTGAGCCGAATGATGCACAGGAGATCATGGATCTTCTCAAGCAACTCTGGGCTACAGGCGACAAACGCAAAGTGGCTGAAGGTGTACTCGGCGCTACCGATATCATCTGGAAAGAGAGCAAGCAGAACCTCAACGAGATCCCGGGCTTGACCGATATGGTTGTTAAATTCCTCGAGGATATCGAAGCAAAGGGAATGTTAGAAACCGTTAAATCGATTCTCTAATATGACAAATATTTTGAAAATCCATCCTGCTGACAATGTGGTTGTAGCCATACAACCGCAGTCGGCGGGTGCGGTTATTGAAGTGGACGGCAGGCAGATCACAGTCCTTGAGGACGTGCCTGCCGGCCATAAGATAGCCATCCGTGACCTGGCTCAGGGCGAAAACGTTATTAAGTACGGTTTTCCCATCGGGCATGCCCGCGAAGCAAAGAAAGCCGGCAGCTGGATGAATGAGAACAATATCAAGACCAACCTTGCCGGACTGCTCTCGTATGAGTACCATCCCAAGCAGGTTGTACTCAACATCCCCGACGAGAAACGCACCTTCATGGGCTATCGCCGCAAAGACGGACAAGTAGGTATCCGTAATGAGGTGTGGATCATCCCGACCGTAGGTTGCGTGAACGGCATTATCCAGAAGTGTGCCGAACGACTCCGTCAGGAGACGGGTGCGGATAACATCTTTGCCTTCCCGCATAACTACGGTTGTTCGCAACTCGGTGATGACCACGAGAACACGAAGAAGATCCTGCGCGACATGATTCATCATCCGAATGCAGGTGCTATCCTTGTGGTCAGTCTGGGCTGTGAGAACAACCAACCGGACGTGTTCCGTGAGTTCTGCGGTGAGATAGACGAAGACCGCGTCAAGTTCGTCGTAACGCAAAAGATCCAAGGCGACGAAGTGGAGTACTGCCTGCCTATATTGCGTGAACTATTCGCCAAGACACAGCAAGACCAACGTGTAGAAGTACCCTTGAGTGAACTGCGCGTAGGATTGAAGTGCGGCGGCAGTGACGGCTTTAGCGGCATAACCGCCAACCCGCTGCTCGGCTGTTTGAGCGATTATCTCGTAGCCCAAGGTGGTACAACCGTACTGACCGAAGTGCCGGAGATGTTCGGCGCGGAGACCATCCTGATGGATCGTTGTGCCAACCGTGAACTGTTTGACCAGACGGTAAGCCTGATCAATGACTTCAAGGACTATTTCCTCAGTCACGGCGAGCCTGTGGGCGAGAACCCCAGCCCGGGTAACAAAGCAGGGGGAATCTCGACGCTTGAAGACAAAGCCCTCGGTTGTACGCAGAAGTGCGGTACATCTCTCGTGCGCGGCGTGATGCCTTATGGTGAGCGCCTGCAAGTGAAAGGACTGAACCTGCTCTCTGCACCGGGTAATGACCTCGTAGCCTCCACGGCGTTGGCTTCCTCTGGTTGCCATATGGTGCTGTTCACCACCGGTCGCGGCACACCGTTCGGTACATACGTGCCGACGATGAAGATCTCCACCAACTCGATCTTGTACCATAACAAACCGAATTGGATTGACTTCAATGCCGGCGTAATTGCCGAAGGCGAACCAATGGATCAGGTTGCACGCCGCTTTGCTGACTATGTTATAGCTGTGGCTAATGGCGAGAAAACAAATAACGAAAAGAACGGTTACCACGAGATTGCCATCTTCAAGAACGGTGTTACGCTCTAAGAATATGAAAATAAAAAAGTTCATACTGATAGCAGCTGTCGTTTTGTCGGCTTGTACGCAGAACACATATCTCCAATTGGCTGAGCAAGTGGCGCAATCCGAGATGAAGCATCATCCCGAACTATGGACGTGCGACGGAGCGCAAAAGCCCAAATGGGAATATACGCCTACACTAATGGCTCGCGCGTTTGTGGAGTTGTATAATGTCACAGGCGATACAACCTATTTGGGGCACGCGCAGCGGTTTGCTGACCAATTCATCGCTGAGGACGGATCAATCCTGACGTACAAAAAGAGCCTGTACAACATGGATCGCATTCAAGGCGGTAACTTCCTCATCTTGCTCAATGCCGTTAACCCGCAACCGCAATACGCCATCGCCATCGAGACGCTGCGTGACCAGTTACGCGAACAACCGCGCACGTCAGAGGGTGGGTTTTGGCATAAGCAGGTATATGAGCATCAGATGTGGCTGGACGGATTGTTCACCGGCACGACGTTCTACGCCCGCTATGCGGCTTACAAACCCGAACCCGAGGCGTGGAGCGACATAGCCAACCAGTTTGCTGTAGTGGACAGCCACACGCGCAAAGCCAACGGACTGAACCACCACGGTTGGGACGAGAGCCGTCAGATGGCATGGGCTGACTCATTGACCGGTTGTAGTGCCGAGACTTGGGGACGAGCCGAAGGCTGGTATGTGATGGCGCTATGCGATGTGCTGGAGTTGATGCCCGCTGATCAGCCTCAGAGAGCAGAACTCATCGCTATCCTCAGTCGCGTCATGGAAGCACTGCTCGCCGTGCAAGATCAAGATACGCGCCTATGGTATCAAGTGCCTGACAAAGGCAACCGGGAGGGAAACTATCTGGAGAGCACGTGTTCCGCTATGTACGCTTATGCGATGGCGAAAGGTGTGAACTTGGGAGTGCTACCGATAAAGTACCGTGATGAGGCGAAACGGGTAATTGAAGGACTCAAGGTGAACAAGTTGCGTACGAACGATGACGGCACCTTGTCGCTCATTGACTGCTGCGCTGTAGCCGGATTAGGCGGTAATCCCTTCCGCGACGGCACGTATAACTATTATATCCATGAGCGTATATGCGCAGATGACCCAAAAGGCATCGCCCCGCTCATACTTGCATGTATCGAATTAAACAAACAATAATTTTCTTAGTATCATGATGAAACGATTTTTTAACATTTTAGCCGTAGCGTTACTGCCGATAATGGCGCAAGCCATGGTGGTAACAGGTCAAGTTACAGACTCGAACGGCGAACCCATCATCGGTGCAAACGTGGTGGTCAAAGGTACTACGGCCGGCACAATCACCGATTTTGACGGAAACTACTCATTGGATGTGCCTGAGAATGCTACTTTGATATTCTCGTATTTAGGCATGGCTTCCCAGGAAATTCCGGTTACAAGTAACACCATCTCCGTTGTTCTCAAGGAGGACAATCAAGTGCTGGAAGAAGTGGTTGTCACCGGTTATGGTACGACCAAGAAACGTGACTTGGTTACGGCAGTCGGCTCTGTTAATGCCGACCAACTCAAGGATGTACCGGTAGCATCTGCGGCGGAAGCGCTGCAGGGTAAAATGGCCGGTGTGTCTGTTGTAACGGCTGAAGGTAGCCCCGATGCGGATGTCAAAATCCGTGTCCGCGGTGGTACATCTCTTACGCAATCCAGCGACCCGCTGTATATTGTGGACGGATTCCAGGTGAGCTCAATCGCGGATATTCCCCCAAGCAATATTCAATCGATGGACGTGTTGAAAGACGCAGCTGCTACTGCCATCTATGGTGCGCAGGGTGCTAACGGTGTAATCATCATCACGACCAAGGATATCGATAGCAAATCCGATGACAAGATGAAAATCCATTTTGACTACACCGGATATATGGGTTGGAAGCAGATGGCGAAGAAATATGACATGTTGGATGTTGACAACTTCGTGCTGATGCAGTATGAGTATGCACATTATAAAGCAAAAGGTAATACAGCTAATATACCGTCGAACTTCAACCAGTATTTCGACCCGCGCTACTCTGAGACACAAGATAAAGACCAAGTGATGACCATTCCGGAAATCCAGGAATACTGGCGCGGTCAGAAAGTAACGGAGTGGCAGGATGAAACCTTCGGTCATCACGGCCTGAACAGCAACCATAGCTTCACCCTCAGCGGTGGTAATAAGATGGCTAATTTCTTGCTTTCTTACAACCGCGTGGATGACGAAGGAATCATGTATGGTTCGGATTACGACCGTAACTACTTGAATTTCAAGACTAATTTCAAGCCGCTTAAAGGCCTTACCATCAGTTTCACCGCACGTTATACCAACACTGTGGTGTTAGGTGCAGGTACCAACACGGCACAAGATGCAGGTTCGAAGACCGAGAGCCGTGTGCGTAACGCCATCGCTTATTCACCGATTGAATTGTTTAAAAAGGATGACGTAGCCGGCTTGGACGATTATGAGTCATTCGGTTCGCTCTACGACCCGATTACCACCATCGACCATAATTACCGCAAGAAAACGGATAACAAGTACAACTTGCAGGGTTATATCAGCTATAAGTTCGC
>CADBAZ010000100.1 GCA_902792835.1 uncultured Bacteroidales bacterium | reverse complement strand
TTGCTGACCATTGGCAATTATGCTTTCGCTAACTGTTCTGCACTCAAAGAAGTAGAGATTCCGGCATCGGTGACCTTGGTTGCAAGAAACTCCTTCTATTATTGCACGTCACTGAAATCCTTCGCCTTCCCGAAAGGCATCACAACGGTAGCTACCGAAGTGTTGGAAGGTTGTACGGCGCTGGAAGAAGTGTTCATCCCGGCTTCCGTCACAACGATCAATACCGATGCGTTCTATAACTGCTCCGGCCTCAAGGCGATTCATAACTATGCCATCACGCCGCAGACCATCAATGAGAATACAATCAAGAATGTCGACAAGCAGACCTGTATCCTGTACGTGCCGATGGATTATATTGATCTCTACCGAGCCAAAGCCGTTTGGTGTGACTTCAAGAACATTATCGGCGTGGCAACGGATCTGCAGTTCGAGGAGAAACTGGTGCAACTCTCGTACCTGAAGAAAGACGAATCGCTGCTGTATATGGAAACGCAGACGTGGGAGATTCCTCATGCACCGTATATAGAAGGGTTTGTGTTTGAGAAGTGGGAACTGCTTGCAGGTGATTTGAATGACGGCATCAAGTTGCAGGCTGTATATAAATCCGATCAGGCAACCGGTGCGCCGGAGGTTTATACGAATCCCGCCAATTCGGCACAGAAACTGATCCGTAGAGGGAATGTATATGTGCTGCAAGACGGCAAGACGTACAGCGTTAACGGCACGAGAGTGGAGTGATAAGGGTGAATGGTTAAGGTTAAGGGTTAATGGTTAAAAAAATGAAAATACGATCACTATGAAAAAGACTATTCTGTTGATTTGCTCGTTGATTGCAAGTATCTGCATCAACGCTGAGCCGGTGAAGATCGGTGACTTGTTCTATACATTGTATAGTAGTGATTTGACAGCTGTTGTGGCAGCTGCTCCGAGTGGTGAGAGTTATGAGGGACTGACAACATTGACATTGCCGGCTTCGGTAACTTATGAAGGCAATGTCTATTCCGTTCTTTCGGTTGCGGAGGATGCGTTCGGTAAATGTCCGAATCTGGAAACCGTCTATTGGAATATAGTAAATTGCGGACGAACCTATTATTCGGACGCTCACCCGTTCTATGCATCTTCGCGCACGACGCAGTTTAAGCACATCATCTTTGGCGAGGGCGTGAAGACTATTCCGATGTATGTGTGCTATAAGCAGTATGAATTGGAGGATGTGGTTATTCCTTCCAGCGTAACGCGTGTTTTGCGTAATGCTTTTACTGATTGCTCGAAACTGCAAACGGTTACTTTGCCGGAAGGTTTGACAACATTAGGTATATCTGCGTTCCTGGGTTGCAGCAAACTGACGAGCATCAATATACCGGCATCGTTGACGGTGATTCAAGATTTTGCGTTCCAAGGTTGCAGTCAATTAGCTTCTATTGACTTGCATGAAGGAATTACGGAAATCGATCAAGAGGCGTTTAAGAGTTGTGCGTTAACGGAAGTGACGATACCCAGTACAGCCACTTATGTCGGCGAAAAAGCATTTGGCTCGATAGCAAGTCTCTACGATGTATGTCCGTTCTATAACAGTACAGGTATCACGACATTTGTCATTGGCAGCAATGTGACGATGCTTCCTAAGTATCTGTGCTATAATTTGAGCGGAATAACAGAGATTACAATCCCTGAGAGCGTGCAATCCATCGGTCTGGGTGCATTTTACCAGTGCTCGGGACTGAAGGAAGTTGTGCTTCCGGAAGGGTTGACAAGTACCGGAGGATCAGTCTTCAAAAGTTGCTCCAACCTGCAGTCGGTAACAATTCCGAATTCGCTGAACAAGATCAATGATTATATGTTCCAATACTGTTCGAAATTGGCTTCAATCAATTTGCGCGAAGGAATTACCTATATCGGCGATGCGGCGTTTGAGCAATGTGCGTTCACGGAAGTGACCGTACCCAGTACTGCCAGCTATGTTGGCGAAAAAGCGTTCAAATCGATAACAAGTCTGAAGACCGTATATTGGAATCCTACCACTTGTAACAATTATGGCGGCTACGATGTGTGTCCGTTTTATAACAGTACAGGTATCACGACATTTGTTATTGGCAGCAATGTGACGATGATTCCTAAGTATCTGTGCTATAATTTGAGCGGAATAACAGAGATTACAATCCCTGCGAGTGTGGAAACCATTGGGCTTGGTGCGTTTTACCAGTGCTCGGGACTGACGAAAGTTGTGCTTAATGAAGGTTTGACAAGTACCGGAGGATCAGTCTTCAAAAGTTGCTCCAACTTGAAGTCGATAAATATTCCGAAGTCGCTAAAGAAGATCAACGACTATATGTTCCAATACTGCTCCAAACTGACTTCAATTAATCTGCATGACGATATCACCTATATCGGTACAGAGGCATTTACAGAGACAGGACTGACAACAGTCACGATTCCGCGTTCCGTTACTTCACTTGGCGAGGCGCCCTTCCGCAACTGTGCGAAATTGACGAAGGTGTATTGGAAAGCAACGAATACGACATGCAGCGGCTATTCAGATACACACCCGTTCTATCAGTCTACGGGTATCAAGACGGTTGTGTTCAGCGGGAATGTGGAGAAAATCCCGAACGTAGCATTCTATAACGCAAGTTCGTTGAGCCTCATCATCAATTTCTCCGTTTTGCCGCAAACTATTGTGGGTTCCGGAAGTATCCATGGATTTGTACTTGGTTGCCGATGTGTGGAAAGACTTTGCCAAGCAAGCCAAGGCTCCGGCTGTAGAATCCGAGTTTGTGGATGTAGCCTGCGACAGTTATACGTGGAATGAAAAGACCTTTACGGAAAGCGGTGATTACAAAGATACACTGCACACAGAACTTGGCCAAGACAGTATTATTACCTTGCATTTGACCATTAATCATTCTACCTTCGGCGAGGAATCCCAAGAGGCAGAGGGTAGTTATGAGTGGCACGATGTGATATATACCCAGAGCGGTGATTACGAGTTCGTTACCACCAACACGGCAGGTTGCGACAGTACAGTTACTCTGCATCTGACAATCACCGAGTCGGTTATTACAAACGTGCCGGCAACGCAGGCAGAGCAGGTGGCTGCCGAGAAGATCGTGCGTGACGGACAACTGTATATACGCCGCAAGGATAACACCTATACTGCTACAGGCCTGAAAGTGGATTAGTGTGACAATATAATGAGTAAATTGTAAAGAAAAAGTATAACATGGAAGATTTTAGGACATTGTGTCAACACAGACGGTCGATACGTGCGTTTACGGCGCAACCTGTAGAGCGCGAGAAGATTGATTATATACTGCAATGCGCGCTAATGTCGCCCTCCGGCAAGCGGTTGAACCCGTGGGAGTTTGTAGTGGTGACGGATGAGCAGGTGCTACGCAAATTAGCGGGTTGCAAGACGTACGGCAGCCAGATGTTCAATACGGCTATGGCAGGGATTGTTGTGGCTGCGGACAGTTCGCTGACCGATACATGGCAGTGCGATGGCGCTATAGCTGCGGAACATATGTTGCTGGCAACTGAGGAGCAGGGATTAGGCGGTTGCTGGTGTCATGTATATGGAAGGGATGAGTCGGAGCAGATGGTGCGGGAGTTGACGGGAATACCTGAGAACTACGCCGTGCTGTGTGTGATTGCGCTCGGATACAAAGGCGAGGAGAGAAAGAACTACGATTTGCAAAAACTATTATACAATAAAATTCATAACGAAAGATTCTAATTTTTTTAAGATTGATGAAACCGATTATTGCTATTACAGCCGGAGATATAAACGGCGTGAGTTATGAGATTATACTGAAGACGATCTTCCATCCGCATATTCTGGAGATCTGTACGCCGATATTGTACGGCAATGTGGCTATCGCCAAGCAACATGCGCAGTTGTTGGATGAGGAGTTCCGTACTCCGCAAGGCGTGATTATTACCGATGCACGCAAGGTGCAAGAGGGTAAGGTGAATGTGATTACCTGTTATCCCGATGACACTCCGCTGGAGATCGGCAAGAGTACGCCGGAAGCAGGCAAAGCATCGCTGGCAGCATTGAAACGTGCTTGCGGCGACTTGCAGCAGGGATTAGTGCATGCCATTGTAACCGCGCCGATCAATAAGGCGAACATTCAGTCGGATGAGTTCCACTTCAGCGGACATACAGAGTACCTGACACACCTGTTCGGACCGAAGAGCGAGTCGCTGATGATGATGGTGTCGGAAGCATTGAAAGTGGCGTTGGTTTGTAACCATGTGCCTATACAGAAAGTGCCCGAGAGCATTACTGCTGACCGAATCATCCGCAAACTGATTGTGCTGAACGAGGCACTGAAGAACGACTTCACGATCCGTCAGCCGCGTATAGCCGTGTTGGCACTCAACCCGCATGCCGGTGACGGAGGCCTGATAGGCGAAGAGGAGCGTGACGTAATCAAACCTGCTATCGAACAGGCGAACAAACAAGGCATCCTGACTTTCGGTCCGTACTCAGCAGACGGGTTCTTCGGTAGCGGACATTTCGCCCACTTCGATGCGATACTGGCGATGTATCACGATCAGGGACTGATACCGTTTAAGTCGATGGATATGAACGGTGTGAACTTTACAGCCGGACTGAATATTATCCGCACGTCGCCGGATCACGGTGTAGCGTACGATCTGGCAGGCAAGAATGAAGCCTCGCCGCAGAGCTTTAGGAATGCGCTGATGATGGCAATAGATATACTGAAACAGCGTGCGATGAACAAAGAGATCAACGCCAACCCGCTGCCTGTGCCCGAACCCGATGAGAGTGAGTTCAGACCCGAGTTCCGTTCATTCAGCGAACCGAAGAGCACGACATATAAGCCCAATGCTCCGGCGGCTCAACAATAATTGACAAAATTGAAAACAAAAATATTGTACCTATAAAAATGACAGCACAAGAGATAAGACAATCCTTCTTGGATTTTATGGCGCAGAAAGGACACCAAGTTGTACCCTCTGCACCGATGGTTATCAAAGATGACCCTACACTGATGTTTACCAACGCCGGAATGAACCCGTGGAAAGGTATCATTTTGGGCAATGACCCGATCAAGTACCTGCGTGTGGCAGACAGCCAGAAGTGTCTGCGCGTAAGCGGCAAGCACAATGACTTGGAGGAAGTAGGTCATGACACCTACCACCACACGATGTTTGAGATGTTGGGTAACTGGTCGTTTGGAGACTATTTCAAAGAGGGCGCAATCGATTTTGCGTGGGAGTATATTGTTGATGTATTGAAGATTGACCCGAAGAACTTGTATGCTACGGTATTTGAGGGCAGCAAAGAAGAAGGCTTGGGTCGTGACGACGAGGCTGCGGCTGTGTGGGCAAAGCACTTGCCTGCCGACCACATCCTGAACGGCAACAAACACGACAACTTCTGGGAGATGGGTGATACAGGTCCGTGCGGTCCGTGCTCGGAGATCCATGTGGATAGCCGAAGTGAGGAAGAGAAAGCCAAAGTGCCCGGACGTGAGTTGGTGAACAAAGACCATCCGCAGGTGATTGAGATATGGAACATTGTATTCATGCAGTTCAACCGCAAGGCTGACGGCAGTCTTGAACCGCTGGCAAAGAAAGTGATCGATACCGGAATGGGATTTGAGCGTCTGGTTCGTACCATCCAAGGCAAGCAGTCGAATTACGATACCGATGTGTTCCAGCCGATGCTCGCGAAGATCGGCGAGTTGTGCAACTGCAAGTACGGAGTAGATGAGAAGACTGACGTTGCGATGCGCGTGATTGCCGACCATATACGTACTATCGCTTTTGCTATTACCGACGGACAGTTGCCGAGCAATGAGAAGGCGGGTTATGTGATCCGAAGGATCTTGCGCCGTGCGGTGCGCTACGGTTACACGTTCCTCGGTATGCGCGAGGCGTTCCTGTACAAACTTGTGCCGCAACTGATAGCCGATATGGGCGCAGCTTATCCGGAACTTGTCAAGCAACAGGCACAGATAACGCCGGTAATCAAGAGTGAGGAAGAGGCATTCTTGCGTACGCTGGATAAGGGAATAACCTTGCTTGACAAACTGATGGCGGATGCACGTAATGCCAAGAAGACCGAGATCAGCGGCGTGGATGTTTTCACGCTGAAAGATACATACGGATTCCCGTTGGATTTGACTGAACTGATTCTTCGTGAGAACGGATTCACGACGAACGAAGAGGAGTACAACAAAGCCCTGGAGCACCAGAAAAGCATGGGACGTGAGGCGAATAAACAGGATTTAGGGGACTGGAATGTGGTACGTGAAGGTGACACAGAGTTTGTGGGCTATGATGAGTTGGAGGTTGAGACGCAGATTCTTCGTTACCGTCAAGTAAGCCAAAAGGGTAAGAGCTTCTATCAGGTTGTGCTGAGCAAGACACCGTTCTACGCCGAGATGGGTGGTGAGGTAGGAGATACCGGAACGTTACGAATTCAGAATTCAGAATCCAGATATCAGATTTTGGATACGAAGCGGGAGAATGGATTGCCGGTACATATTATGACTGAGTTGCCGGAGAACGTAGAGGCTACGTTTGTGGCAAAGGTGGATGCCGAGCGTCGTCAGGCAATTAGTTGCAACCATTCGGCTACGCATATTATCCATTATGCACTGCGTCAGGTGCTCGGCGAGCATGTGGAGCAGAAGGGATCGTTCGTTTCGCCGGAAAGTCTGCGCTTTGACTTCAGCCACTTCCAGAAAGTAAGTCCTGAAGAGCTGCGCAAGGTTGAGCAACTTGCCAACCAATTGATCCGTCAAGACTTGCATCTTGAGGAAAGCCGTCACACACCTATCGCCAAGGCGAAAGAGATGGGTGCTATGGCACTGTTCGGCGAGAAGTACGGCGATGATGTGCGCGTGATCAAGTATGGCCCGAGTATAGAACTCTGCGGCGGTTGCCATGTCAGTTCAACGGGTAGGATAGGTAGCGTGCGCATTATTATGGAGACTTCAGTGGCTGCGGGAATACGCCGTATTGAGGCGGTGACGGCAGCCAAGGCAGATGAATTGTATTATGGTGCACAAGACTTGCTCAACGGACTGAAGACGTTGTTCAACAATGCTCCGGATCTGATGGCTGCTATCCATAAGTTTATCGACGAGAATGCCGGACTGAAGAAACAGATAGAGAACTTCATGGCAGAGAAGATCGAACGTTACCGCGATGATCTGATCGGTCGTGCTGAGGATTTCGGTGACATCAAACTGGTGCGTCTGACCGGAGAACACAACCCTGAAATGATTCGTGGTGTGATGCCTCTGTTGCGCGGTAAGTTCACGGATGTCAAGTTTGCTGTGGTTGCTGCTACGCAGTTTGAAGGCAAACCGACTATAGCCGTCTTCCTGTCGCAACCGCTGGTGGACGAAGGAAAGAATGCCGGTGCGATGATCAAGTCTGCCGCCAAACTGATTCAAGGTGGTGGTGGTGGTCAGCCGTGGATGGCTACTGCCGGTGGTCGCGATGTCAACGGACTGAATGCTGCCATGGAAGAATTGGTGAAGATGTTATGAGGTTGCCATCGTCATATCTCCCCGGGAAAGTGCGTAGTGCGTTACGCTTTTTCATAGTGGGAACAACCGGAGCCGTTGTGCAGACGTGGTTCTTTATGGCTGCGTTGTTGCTATTGGGCGAACCGGAAAAAGGCTTGCCGCTATATTACGTAGCGTTTGGCATCGGATATGTCATGGAGATGATACCAAACTACTTTGTATCGAACTGGTACACGTTTGGTACGAGGCCTAACAAGAAGAATGCAGGTGGATTTCTGCTGGCACGTGCAATCAATCTGGTTATTCAGTTTGCATTGTTGCCGCTGATGCTTGGTTGGTTCTCAACGTGGAGAGATGATCTGATCAGCTTGTTTGTCATCTTCATTGCCGGATGTATCAACTACCTGACATGTCTGCTGTTCTTTAAGAAGCCGAAGCCGGTAACTTCGGAAAATCCGGACAATAACTGAAATAATTGAAAATCATATGAATATGAAGCCGTTTATCTTATCCGTACTATTGAGTATGTTGAGTCTCACGGTTATGGCACAAGAATCAGTAACCGAAAGTGATTCATTGAGTATGCATCGTGCAGCTGTTCTGCAAGACTCATTGGGCACCGTGCTGTACAGCAAAGGACAGTTCACTGAGGCGCAACGTTGCTTCCGTGAGGCAGCCGGTTGGCGTAAGCGTCTGTTAGGCAGACGTTCGTCGGCATATTTGCGTTCGGTAACTTATCTTGCGTCATCGTATTTGCAATCGGGTGATATAAAGCAGGCCATTGCTGTCGGTGACAGTCTGATACAGTTGATCACCGACTCTGTGTCGCCGAACTACGCCGATCTGTACGATGTATATACCAACCAGATGTACTGCTACTATGCATTGCGTAAGTTGGA
>CADBAZ010000099.1 GCA_902792835.1 uncultured Bacteroidales bacterium | reverse complement strand
CGCAAAAAACAGTACACTGCTCAACCACGGCAGAGTCATCTTTTCGAAGATTGCCGGTAGTACCACAAACACCAGTTCCGGACCTTCGGCAGGGTCAAAGCCGAACGCGAACACTGCTGGGAAGATAATCACTCCCGCCATCAAGGCAACTATGGTATCCAGTACAATCACTTGTACAGACGTGGCAATAACATTCTGATCTTTAGGCATGTACGCTCCATACGTAATCAGTGCACCCATACCGATCGAAAGGCTAAAGAAACACTGCCCCATGGCTTCCATGACAACCCGCGGCGTGATCTGCGCGAAGTCAAACCGGAAGAAGAACCGCATACCGGCACTGCTACCGTCCATCATCAGCACTACACCTGCCATCAGAAACATCAATATGAGCAGCAGAGGCATCAGCACTTTGCTCAAACGCTCAATGCCGGTATTGACATCAAACCACAGCACTCCGGCTGTCAGAAATACCGGCAATATGCCGAATCCTATCATCCTGACATTGCTGGATTGAATAGTATCAAAATGTGCATTCAGTTCTTGTGCACTTAAGCCGCTTAATGCGTTCGTCACCGCTTCTACAAGGTAATTAAAACACCAACCGGTTACGACAAAGTAAAAGCCCATAATTACAAACGCCGTGAGCATGCACAGCCAACTGAGCCATTGCCAGCAGTTGTTGCCACTCAATGCACGAAACGCACCATATGCGCTCTTGCCAGAACGCTTACCTATCATGAACTCCGTCATCAGCAACGGCATACCGAACAGCAGCACACAGAGCAGATACACAACAAGGAATGCTCCGCCTCCGTTCTCACCGGCGATGTACGGGAACTTCCAGATATTGCCCAAGCCGACAGCACTGCCTGCCGCCGCCATGATCAATCCTACTTTTGAAGAAAATGTTGTCTTTTTATGCGCTGACATAAATTGTACAATTAACCATTAACATTTTTATAGTATTGAATGCAAAATTACAAAAAAAAAATGATATTTGCAAGAAAATGTGAAAAAAAAACACTTTTACCTTTTCCTGTAGCAATTTACTGCACATCTATAGAATAACTAATGTCAAAATGACAGCAAAAAATTTGACGGCACAAAATTTGTAGTCAAAGATTATGGAGCGCTTGCACTCAACGAAAAGAGACCATTGCGTTCAAAAAAATAAGATTCAAAACAAATACAATAATGACAACAATTCCAGTATTACTATTAACCGGCTATCTGGGTAGTGGCAAGACGACCCTACTCAACCGGATTCTAAACAACCGTCAAGGCATTAAATTTGCCGTGATAGTCAACGACATCGGTGAAGTGAACATTGATGCCGATCTGATAGCCAAAGGCGGAGTGGTCGGACAAAAAGACGACAGCCTTGTAGCCTTGCAGAACGGCTGTATATGCTGCACGCTGAAGATGGATCTTGTCGAGCAACTCAACGAGATTACCTCGCAGAAGAAGTTCGACTACATCGTAATCGAGGCATCAGGCATCTGCGAACCTGCACCTATAGCACAAACAATATGCTCTATCCCGCAGATCGTGACGAACTACGCGGGTCATGACCTGCCTCGCCTCGACTGTATTGTAACCGTGGTAGATGCTCTGCGAATGCGTGACGAGTTCGGATGCGGTGACGCGCTGCAACAAGAGCATATAGGCGAAGAAGACATCGAGAAACTCGTGATTGAGCAGATTGAGTTCTGCAACAAGATTCTGCTCAACAAGGCTTCTGAGATAAGCCCGAGCGAACTGTCGCACCTCACAGCCATCATCCGTGCTATCCAGCCGAAAGCAGAGATTATCCCCTGCGACTACGGCAACGTTGATTTTGACAAGATATTGAACACTCGCGCCTTTGACTTCGACGATGTGGCTACCAGTGCCGCTTGGGTGCATGAGGTCGAGGCTGTTGGAAACGAGGATGACGATGTGATGTCCCCCGATGAAACGGGGGAACGGGCTTGCGAAGCAAGCAGAGGAAAGGGGGAACATGAACATCATGAGCACGAGGAGCACGAGCACCATGAACATCATCACGATCACGAACATCATCACCACCATCACCATGACGATGAAGGTGAAGCCGAGGAGTACGGAATAGGTACGTTTGTGTATTTCCGCCGTCAGCCTTTTGACCTGAATAAGTTCGACGAGTTTGTTGCCCGTCATTGGCCGAAAGAAGTGATCCGTGCAAAAGGAATGTGTTACTTCGAAGATGAGTACGACATGTGCTACGTGTTCGAGCAGGCAGGTAAGCAGTTCGGACTCAAGCAAGCCGGACAATGGTACGCTACGATGCCCGAGGAAGAGTTGATGCTCATGGCAAAATCCGAACCGGGCATCCTACGAGAGTGGGACGAGCGCTACGGTGACCGAATGCAGAAACTCGTATTCATTGGACAGCACCTTGACAAAAAGGCTATCACCGAACTTCTGGATGCATGCCTTGCCTAAAACAAAAGACCGCAAATTTGCGGTCTTTTTGTTTGTTAAACTGCTAACTAACGGTTTAACAATTTAACGGTTTAACCATTGTAGGCATAGTTGACAAGGTCGCCGTTGATATACTGATCATACGCCTGCATGTCAATCAGTCCGTGACCTGACAAGTTGAACAGAATAACCTTTTGTTCGCCTGTTTCGGCGCAACGTTTGGCTTCTCGGATTGTTGCTGCTATCGCGTGCGCGCTCTCAGGCGCGGGTATAATACCTTCTGTACGCGCGAAGAGCGTAGCTGCCTCAAACGTTTCGAGTTGCGGAATATCCACACCCGACATCATTCCATCCTTCAACAGTTGGCTGACAATCACACCAGCTCCGTGATAACGCAATCCACCGGCGTGAATGTTTGCCGGTTTGAACTCATGACCGAGCGTGAACATCGGCAGCAATGGCGTGTAACCTGCACTGTCGCCAAAGTCGTAACGGAACTCACCGCGCGTAAGTTTAGGACAGCACTCCGGTTCAGCAGCAATGAACTGTGTCTGCTTGCCTTCCAATATATTATGCCGCATGAATGGGAACGCTATACCGCCGAAGTTACTGCCACCGCCAAAGCAAGCAATAACCACATCTGGATACTCACCGGCTTTAGCCATCTGTTTCTCTGCCTCCAAACCTATGATCGACTGATGAATAGCCACATGGTTGAGCACCGAGCCGAGCGTGTATTTGCAGTTCGGCGTAGTAGTGGCGAGTTCAATTGCCTCGGAGATTGCTGTACCGAGCGAACCCGGGTGATTCGGGTCACGGGTGATTATATCCTTACCGGCACGTGTTGACATCGACGGTGACCCTTCGACCGTAGCACCAAACGTACGCATGATACTTGAGCGGTAGGGTTTCTGCTGCATCGATACTTTCACTTGATATACCGCACACTCCAGCCCGAAGACCTTGGCTGCATAACTGAGCGCTGCGCCCCACTGACCGGCTCCGGTCTCGGTGGTGACATTCGTCACACCCTCCTGTTTGCAATAGTAGCACTGCGGAAGAGCCGAATTAAGTTTGTGTGAACCAAGAGGATTGACACTCTCGTTCTTGAAGTAGATATGTGCCGGAGTACCGATAGCTTGTTCCAAACCATAAGCACGCACCAAAGGCGTAGCACGGTAATACTTGTACATATCAAGCACAGGTGCAGGGATATCTATCCATGCATGCTCGGTATCAAGTTCCTGTTTCGCACACTCACGGGCGAAAATATGCGAGAGATCATCTACTCCCACCGGCTCCTTCGTAGCCGGATGAATGGGCGGCATAGGCTTGTTGGGCATATCCGCCTGAATGTTGTACCACTGTGTCGGCATTTCCGACTCGTCTAATAAAAAACGTTTTTGCATAAACAATAAGTTGGTTAATAATATAGTTGATTTTTTGTATTCAGCTTACTTGCCTATAAGCCAACCGTAATTCTCTTTGGTAGTCATCTTGATCCAAGCCATACCGGCAGAGCCGTTGATAAACAGGAAGAAGATGAACAGAACAATCGAGAACACATTGTGCAGAAGGATAAACAATCCTATTCCGGCAACACTGTATATGATCCAGTAGATCCACGCATCGTTCTTACGGTAAATGAGCCAGTAGTTAGCAAGGAACGACGACGAGATCATCAAGCCGTTGAGCAGTTTGATGGTAATATTCTCCGTCAAACCGTCTTTGAGGAATGCAAGCGATGCCATAACATAGTCACCTGCCGTAATAAACACGAACAGAGCAATCGTCAGCCAGAAACGTGGTGTATCCAAAAACTTCGTCTCAAAGCTGGCACCTCCGTCCCCTTTCGAACGACTCCACTTATAGATAGACATCATTTGGAAAGGAATGAATACAAAGAAGTACAGGAAAGTACTGTCAATCTGTCCCTGCAACAGGAATTGCACACCCAGTAATATAGACATCACTATACCGGCAAAGAATCCCGTGAAGTTCTGCGGGTCGCGGATAGTCAGGATATACGCTACGCCCACGATACTGGCAGGAATACCCACACACCACGCTGCATTGCTGAAATGCAGCAACTCGTAGTCAAACATAGCCTGAGCACCCCAAAGCAAAAGCATCAATGCTCCGTATATTCCGATTGAGATAAGTAGATTGCGGCCTAAAGCCAACCAAAGATTAGAGTTTTTCATGATTTTAATATGTTAATTTTTGTATAAATTGTTGTTCCAATTCTTCTATATTGCTGATATCACGCAGTAACGGACGAATATTCAGCACCCGTTGCCTCACGCTCTGCACAGCATGTTTCTGCAGTTTGGCTTCACTCGGCGTGATTGCCTTCTCCAAAGCATCCAGATTCACATCATACAGCAACGTACCGTGCACAATTGTCGCGTTCGGCAACGCATAGCATGCATTTCCGCTGACTTTTCTGCCATCTACAAGGATGTCATTGTGCGCCGTTGTGACAGCATTCAGTCCCATCGAACGCAACACATCCGCCACCGCACCAAGAAACCGCTCAAACACCGCTTCGCTGTGTGTATCGGGTGAGATAAGGCTGAGCATCAGATTACCCATGTCAGCATACACACACCCTCCGCCACTCTTTCGTTGCACAACCTTGATGCCGTGCGCACGGCAATAGTCAAGGTTCACTTCAGCTTGCACATCTTGATGCCGCCCGTAAATCACCGTAGGCTCAACCGTCCAACAGAAGAAGAGTTCTTCCTCTACATTCTGCGCCAAGCGTATCTCCTCATCGAGATACCACTGCAACAGTTGTCCTTTTGGCACATCAACGTGTTTCATCTGACGGCTGATTGCTGAATACTGACTGCTGACGACTACTTATCAGTTGCATCCAACAGGATGAACGCAGCCCAGAATCGCGGATGAGCAAACGGGTACTTCTTCGCCTTGTTAGCCGCCTTGACTTGCGACTGACGGAGGAAGTTCAGTTTACGAGCTTGCGTCTCTTCCGTATCATCTTCCTCAATAGGCTCCGGCTTAAATCCGCGCAGGTCATATTGCGCACTGCGCAATGCCTCACGCGGAGTCATGCCTTCATTCAGATGCTGATAGAACGAGCGCATCATCTTCTCCGTCGCCTCGTCGTTCACCGGCCAGAGTGACATAATCAGCGCGTGCACACCGGCCTTCTTGAATCCGCGTTGCAGACCCATTACGCCGTCCGATGTGATAGCACCAAGAGCCGTTTCGCAGGCAGAAAGTACCGTCAACTGATTACCTGTCAAATTCTCTACATCTTCGCCTTTCCAGGCGTTCTCTGAATTAGCAAGCAGCATGCCTGTTCGTTGCATGGCATTCGTCTCGGTTACATCCGACAAACAGAAACCGTGCGTAGCGATATGCATCAGTTCGGGGGCTTGACCGGTCATACTCTTGAACCGCTCTTCGGAAGCATCCATGGCTGTGAACATATTCTTTGCACCAATCTGCTCGGCGATGGATTGCACCTCGCTCAGTGTACCCGGCAGGTACTGAATAGCACCGCGTGCATTCTCGGGATTGTAATAAACACCACCATACAGCACAGCCTCACGCAGACGGGATTTCTCCAATTTGAATGCCTCGGTATTGCGGAAGCATAATTCGCGGGTCGAGGATAGACGGAACAAATTATACACATCCGCCATAGTCGGCATCACGGTATCGGTAGATAGTTGTGCCGCACCTTTGTATTGAGCGGTATAAGGCAGGTACTCTATAGCCAATTGATAGAGCGGACCATCGGGTGCGAAATATACTTTATCCGTCGGCTTGATCTGCCCGACGCGGATAATTTCGTTCCATATTGTGTCAGAAAGATGCGTATTCAGATAGGTTCGTGCACGCAGTTCAACAAACTCCTGTAAGTAGTCTTTGCCCGGTATCTGAACCATCTTCGGTGCAGTCCATTCGGGTCGCAAAATAAGTGCTACCATCTCGCCGTTGTTCTTCTTACCCTTGTCTTGCATAAACTCGATAGCTACCTCGCCTTTCTTTAGTGCTTTGCGCACATCGGCTGTATTGATGCGGAGTCGATCCATAAAAGAGCCATACTCGTGGCAACGGATCATCACCTGTTGCTCCAAGTCGTTAATCTCTGCCTGACGAATACGGATGGAGTCATCGCTGCGACGTTTGGGCGGTTGCTGCATATACTGCTGCAAAGCAATCTGTTTCTTGCGCAGTTGCTTGTACTGACTGATGAGTGCCGTATCCCCACTCTGCTCCACGTATCGCGCAAACTCGATAGATGACGACAACAGCAAACCTTTGTTAATCAGGCTGGCATCATACAGCAGCGTCGTAGCAAACGGCGTATTGTCTTGCAAAGCAACAGGTATAATGCTGTTGAAGTGATGACGCAAACTGCCGTAATACTCAGCACGTGCACGTTCAGTCAACGACGGGAAGATCTGATTCACACGCACGGCGATGATATCCACTATCTCACGTTTCACTTTCAGCGACTGCTCGTAGTTCTCCGCCTTGCGGTAGAGCGCAGCCAGATGTCCGAGAGCCACGGGGAAGTCGCGGTTGTAAATGCCCACCGAGTCGCGGAAGGTCTTGATGATCTGCTCGGCTTGCGGCAGAGCTTCCTCGTATCGTCCGGCATCGGCAAGCACGTTCGTGATATTGAACTCTAAAATAAGTGATGCCTCAAGATCTGCACGCTGCATTCGCTCCACTGCCTCTGTATATAATGCCAAAGCTTTGTCAATCGAATCCAACTGATGGTAATCGGCAGCAAGGTTACCCAATGCAAGCGCATACTCACGATGCTCCTTGCCGTAGGTCTTTTCCGCAACTTCCACAGCGCGCTGATGATACGGCAGTGCTTCTGCTACCCTGCCCGACTCGCGGTAGTAGTTACCCAGACGCTGACCCAAGTCGTTGTAGTTGAACGAGTTCTCTCCGTAGAACTTCTTATACAGCGGCAATACTTCTTTCGTTACCTCAATAGCATCGTCGTAATTCTCGATTGCCGCATAGAAGTACGAGAGGGCAGCCATACGGATAGCCAAGTTCGGCGATTCGGGAGCGACTTCGCGGGTACGCTTCACTACCTCATACATGATCTCTATCGCCTTGCCGTAATCACCGCGGTACGAGTAGTTGTACGCTTGCGAGTTCATCACCTCCAGCGTCGCATTGTCCGTCGGTTTGAGCGAATCATTGGCAATCACTACAGCATGATCCAAATACCGCTTAGCCTCATCGTTGCGTTTGGCGACATCCAGACAGTAGCCAAGGTTGGCGAGCGCATGCACGTACGAATGCACGTACATTTTGTCCTGTCGCTCAAGCACATCTACCGCCTTATGCGCATATTCGATCGCCTTGTCCAACTTACGCAATGCATAGTAGCAGTACATCTGGTTGGTATATACATCGTACAGATCGGCGTAGTTCGGCGACACAGAGTCGGTGATCAACTGTATC
>CADBAZ010000098.1 GCA_902792835.1 uncultured Bacteroidales bacterium | reverse complement strand
GTTTCCAACGCCTCATCCACACGCATCCCGCGCATATCGAGCGTGCGGTTGAAGGCGAGTTTGCGTCGGCGCATCTGGTCGGCTACGGTCGTTGCCGGGCGTGGCGTGGCAGGCTTGGCTGCTATATCCGGTCGCTTGGTCAGCATTCGTAGTTCGCTCAAGTCGTGTAGCACGGATTTGCCGCCGCGTTGCTCCACAGCAGGTGTTGTTGGCTGAGTAGGCTTGGCTCTTTTAGCAGCCAAGCTTGGCTGCTTGCTGCTCACCTTCTCTTTCATCTCCTCCACCTTCTCCCGGGCTTTCTTCGTCGCCTCTTTGTCGGCTTGCGATTCTTTGATCTCGCGTATCGTGCGCTCGATCGTGGCGTTCGACTGTTGGAGGATGTCGGCTGCCTGCTGCTTGGCTTCGTCGAGCATCTCGCGCTTGGTTTGCTTGATTGAGCCTATCTGCTGCTCGTAGTACGCGATGCGCTCTTCCAGGTGTTTCTCACGCGAACGGATGTTCTCGCGTTTGTTCTGCCAGTAGCGTTTGTCGCGGGCTATGTCTTGCAGTTGTTTGTCGTAGTCGATATGTTCCGCACCGATGAGCCCAGTTGCCTCGTTGATAATGTCTTCGGGTAGTCCTATCTGTCGCGCTATCTCGATGGCAAACGACGAACCCGCTTGTCCGATTGACAGTTGGAAGAGCGGACGCAGTGCGCCTCTGTCGTAGAGCATCGCACCGTTCACGATGCCTTCAGTCTGCTCGGCGAGGTGCTTGAGGTTGGTGTAGTGCGTGGTGATGATGCCCATCGCTTGGGCGTTATTAAGGTGCAGCAGTACACTCTCGGCTATAGCGCCGCCGATCAGCGGCTCTGTGCCCGTGCCGAACTCGTCAATCAGGAACAAGGTATCCTTATCGGCATTCTTGACGAAATATTTCATGTTCCTCAGGTGCGAGGAGTATGTCGAGAGGTCGTTGTTGATCGACTGCTCGTCGCCTATATCGATCATCAGTTGCTTGAAGATCCCTGCCTGCGAGGCTTCCCCTGCCGGAACAGTCATGCCGCATTGTAGCATATATTGCAGCATAGCGGCAGTCTTTAGGCAGACAGATTTGCCGCCTGCGTTGGGTCCGCTTATCACCAGTATCCTGTTGCCCTCGTGCAGATTGATGTCGAGCGGTACAACCTCTTTGCCCACTTCCGGCAGACGTTTGCATAGGATAGGGTGACGCGCTTGCTGCCAGCGAATCAGCGGGCGTTTGACGAGTTCCGGCGCAATGCTGCCGAGCTGCAATCCCACACGTGCCTTGGCGCGCACAAAATCCACCTCTGCCACAAAGTGCTGCACTTGCAGCAGATCGCCCAGTAGCGGTCGTAACTCATTGGCAAAAGCGATGAGCGTAACTCATTGGCAAAAGCGATGAGGATACGTATCCGTTCGCGTCGCTCTGCGCCCTCGAGTTCGCGGATATGGTTGTTGGCTTCGATCACTTGCTGCGGCTCGATATACACCGTTTTGCCGGAAGCACTCTCGTCGTGTACTATACCGCCGATCTTCCGCTTGTAAGCCGGTGCAACGGGCAGCACAAGTCGTCCTTCGCGTAGGGTAGGGGCTGCGTCTTTGTCGATCAACCCGTCGGCTTGTGCCTGGCGTAAGATGCGGTCGATGGCGCGTGCCACTGTACCCTCGGCTTTGCGCAGTTCTTGACGGAGTCGTGCCAGCTCGGGCGAGGCGTTGTCGCGTAGTTCGCCGTAGCGGTCGAGCAATCGTTCCAACTGTGTGGTGATAGGCGTCAGGGAGATGCCGAGCATGTTGCTCATATTGATCAGCAACGCGTAGCGCGCAGGCTCAAGACTCTTGAGGAACGCCTGCATGTCACGGGCGAAGAGCAGACACTTCTGCAAACTGAACAGTTCCGGCTCGTCGAGGTATAGTCCCTCGATGCGGATTCGCTGCAACTGTTCGCGCAGGTCGAAGATGTCGCCGTGCGGAAACGACAACGTGGCGTCGGTCAGCGCCTGTTGCATCTGCCAGGTCTGCTGCACGCGCTCGGCGATGGCGTTGGCGTCAGTCAGATAGGTCATATCGGCACACCGCTCTTGTCCGAGCGGCGAGTCGCACTCCCTGATGACCCACTCACGAATCAGCGTGAAGTCAATCTTCTGTTCTATGTTCTCAGGATAATTCAATATATTTTTTGTTTAGTGTTTAGAGTTTAGTGTTTAGCGAAGTTATGAGTTTGAAGTTATAAGTTCAATGAGTAAACTTTCAACTCTTAAGTTATTAAACTTCTCTCAACTCTTAACACTCAACTCTCAACTTTTTATCCGAGCAATCGGATATCCTTAACGACTTCGTCGCCAACGGCGTTGTTGAGTTTTTTGATGAGTTTGTAGCGTTGCTCAAACAGTTCCTGTCGTAGCGCAGCGTTGGTGATGCGTACACGCAGCATGCCGTCCTTGATCTCGATGTCGCGCGAGTAGCGGGCAATCGTCTGCCCGAGTATATCCGCCCACTGCTCCACGATGCGGTGCTCGAGCAGGGGTTTCTCCAAACCGTTTTCGCGAATCCACTCCGCCAAAACGCTGTCCAATGTCTGTGCGTCTTTACGTTTCATCTCAGATTCAGCCACTGCTGCGTCTTTAGCGGCGTGCCTTCGGCTATTCCGTTAATCTTGTATAATGTGCTCATCTTCATGCCGTAACGCTGGGCTATATCCCAAGCCGTTTCGCCATGTTGCACCAAGTGCCGCTTGTGTTTGCGGTCGGCTTTGCTGCGCTTGGGGAAGAAGTACAATCGGTCACCGCCACGCAGCACCTGATTGCTTCCGGCTTCGTTGATACGCCTGAGCGCCTTCTCTTCCATGCCTAACTGATACGCTATGCTGCCCCAAGTATCGCCTTCTTGCGCCACGATAAATCGTCTGCCGTTGGTTCTGCCGAAGGCACGATCGCCGTAGAGGCTCTTCGTCTTCATCTGACTTGGTTTCCAAGGTACAGTGTCCGTCACAGTTTCCTTAGTGCTAACCTTTGGCGCTTCGGGCTGTGGCGTGACGGTCTTTGGCTTAGTTACTACCGGCTCCTTGGGCTTTGTTTCCTTCGCAGGCTTTTTCACTTTTTCCTGTTTCGCAGGCTTGGCGGGTTCCTCGACTTTCTGCTTTTGACTTTCGACTTTCTGCTTTTGACTTTCGGCTTTCGACTGCTGATTGCTGATTGCTGACTGCTGATTGCCAACCTCATTCAACCCGTACGTCTCAATGATCGTAATCAGCTTCTGCGGATACTTGGGATCAGTAGCGTAGCCGCACTCTTTCAATCCGTAAGCCCACTTCTTGTAGTCCCTGACGTTGTATGTAAACAGCACCTCGTAGCGCGGGCGTTTCAGAAACAAGGAATGATCATGAAACGAGTCTTCCGCCTTCTGGTAACTGCGAAAACATTCATCGCGAGCATCGTCGTCCTTGTGGTAGGTTTTGCCGTCCCATGTGCTGTGACACTTGATGCCAAAATGGTTGTTTGCTAACGTTGCCAGATCGCTCTGTCCCGCTCCGGACTCCAATAATCCCTGCGCCAACGTGATGGCTGCAGGTATACCGTATTGCTCTTGTTGCGCAAGAGCCGTCGCTTGCCAGCGTTCGATATAGGATAGATATATGGGATTGCGCTGAGCGTTGGATTCTGCACCGGATATTTCTGACAAAAAGATGCATAAAAACGCGCCAACTGACAAATAAATCTTGTATTTTGACATATAATTTATGTTTTAGCCCACAAAGTTACAAAATTATTTGCAATTTTGCAAATATTTTCGTATTTTTGCAGCAGTTTAACGAAAATAAATGATAAATGATATGGAAAATGTAGTTAATCGTGCCCTTGCGGCTAAGAAAAAAGCCTTATTTTTCCTTTTTGCAGCACTCGTTTTGTGCAGTTGTCGTGGACCTCAAGGACCTCAAGGCCCCCAAGGACCTGCGGGTGAAGGCATGAACTGGAAGATAGTGGATATTGATGTGCCGGCTAACAAATGGAACTACACCAATTTTACCGACAACAATTTCTTCTATTCCGAGTGGGACGTTGCGTCGCTTTCGAGTTTCGTATATACCGACGGCAATGTTCAGGCGTACATCTACCTCAAGGATGGCGACTATGAGGTGCAACATGCTCTGCCGTACGTTCGCCACGTCGAAGAGGTGGACAAGGATGGCAACGCCTATTTCTACACCCGCACGATTGATTGCGTGTTCGGCGTCGGCTATGTTCGCTTCGAGGTGCGTGATTCCGATTTTGAGTACGAGGTAGATACGACCATCAATCCGGAGGCAATGAGTTTCCGTGTTGTGATGACGTGGTAAGTCGTGTTACAGCAGTTCATTATCGACCATCAGAATGATGATGTAGCGCAGCTTGCGTTACAGCGAAACCGCTATCCGATGCTCTCGGATAGCGATTTCCGTTTTTGTTTGCAGCAGATCGACGGTCGTCAACGTACGCGCGACAAACTCCCGACGTTTGCCCGGATCGACGGCTGGCTCTATCCCCCGCGTCTCAACCTCGAGCAGTGCAGCAGCGAACGTACTGCCCGCTTCAAGGCTTCGCTACTCTTAACTCTTAACTCTCAAACACGCAGTTCAAACACGCAGTTCAAACGCGCAGCTATCAACTTAATAGACGCCACCGGCGGCTACGGCGTGGATACGTTTTTCATGAGTGAGATGGCTGCCGAGACGCATTACTTCGAGCAGAACACCGATCTTGCCGCTATCGCCGACCACAATTTCCGCCTTGCCGGCAAATCCATCCACTGCCACCCTGAACCCTTCACACCGCAATCTTTGCAAAAACTTTTAACTTTTAACTCTCAATTAGACGACTTCTCTCAACTCTCAACTCTCAACACTCAACTAATATTTCTCGATCCCGCCCGCCGCGACAATCATGGTGGCAAGGTTTTCCGTCTTGAGGACTGCACCCCGAACGTCATCGACATTATTCGTAAGATTCGTGAAATTCGTACAGAACAGCCAATTCGCGTCCTCCTCAAGCTGTCCCCGATGCTCGATTTCCACCAAGCCATTGCGCAGCTCGGTGGCAGTTGGGATGTGTATATCGTCAGCGTCAACAACGAGGTCAAGGAACTCTTGCTGCTCTCCGAAGGCACATGGCAAATTCACGCCGTCATGTTGACCGATTCCGACGATCACATCTTCTCTTTCACTCTCGACGAAGAGAGCACTGCCGAGGTTCAAACAATATCAAACGCGCAGCTCAAACAATATCAAACGTGCAACTCAAACACGCAGTTTATCTTCGAACCTGACGCCGCCCTGCTCAAAGCCGGTGCATTCCGGCTCATCAGTGCCCGCTACGGTCTTATGAAAGCCGCCCCCAACACCCACTTGTATTTTAGCGATCAGCTCTCCACTCTCAAACGCGAAGCTCAAACACGCAGTTCAAACGCGCAGCTATCAACTCTCCCCGGCCGCTGGTGGCAGGTGCTTGGTGTCTATACGCGCACGAAAGAGGTTCAGCGCGTCTGCACGCGCGCGAACATCCTCACCCGCAACTACGTCCTCTCTGCCGACGCATTGCGCAAGCAACTTCGCCTCAAGGACGGCGGTGACGACTACATCATCGGTTGTCGTATTGCCGACAAGCCTCTGCTGCTCCATTGCCGAGTTTGCCGGTGATTTGCGGATAGAATTCTTTATCCAATTCGACTTCTTTATGCGTCCAGTATTGGAAGCATTGTTCGCGTAGCGGATCGTTTTCCGGATACGTTTCTACGAGCGAATCCCTAATTGTCCATCGGTGATAGCGCAAAGCGGAATATTCGTTCAGGTAGGCAATTAATGCATTCTGCTCTGTTTCATCCGTGGCGTCAAACGAGCATGCGCGGTTCACCAGTTCCACCAATTGTTCGCGTTCGTTGGCTATATGCTCGTCAACAACGGCAACCATATTTTCGTAGCGTTGTTGTTCGCTGTTGTTGTTGCTGAGCGAGAAATAAAAGAGAACACTGGCAACGGCAAGCATAACAACCGACAACACAACCGGCAGCAATTGCCGCGCACGCTTGCGGCGCGTAAGTTCTTGGCGTAGAGCGGCTATATTGGCAAACCTGCCGTCACGGCAACGGCGAGCCAGAGAGCGTCGCTCGGGAAGAAGAGAGGGTAGGAGTCTGCCGAGCGAAAGGATGTCGGCACGCGGGTCGTTGTCAACAGGCGAGAGTGTGGAGTCGGTAGCTGAGAGACCAAAATCGATGAGTTTGACATTCGCGCCGTTGCGGGTGATGAGGATATTGTCGGACTTGAGGTCATGATGAACGAGTTGCCGGCTGTGCAGGTACTCCAAGGCATCCAGCAATTGATTAAGCACCCGTTCGCGTGCGGCACGTGAGGGCTTGCTGCCGATCCATTCGCCAAGCGTCACACCGTCAATCCACTCCTGAACAATACAACGCCCGACACCTTCCACTTGTTCCAAACCGTAGGTGGCTGCGATGTTCGGGTGAATGAGTTGTACACCCAATTGAAACTCGCGATCTTGCTGCAGATGATAATCGGTCAGTTGGGCATATTCCGATGCAAGCGTCTTGAGCAGATACCGCCGTCCGTAGCGCGAGGCGGTATAGATAAGCGTGTGTGTGCGTTGCTGCAACAGATTGACGTCACGCCACTCGGTTGAGAACTCGGAAGGGGTAATGAAGCCGGAGGATGATTCAGTCATGGCAGTCATAATTTGCGAACCGTTAGTAGACCGTTTTTTGCTCCGGCGACGTAGGCAGTGGGCGGATTGTCACCTCGGACGAGGCGGTCGATATACATCGGTTTGCCGATAAGGAAACAAGCTGTTTCAAACCGGTCACCGACATGCAGTTTGGCATTCTTGGCTTCTGTGACAAGGAAGCGGGTGTTTCCTTCATAGCGGAAAACGCATCGGCGGTTAGGCAGCCATGTTACTTCGATGCAGTCACCGGCTTGCAGATCGTCGATGTTCAGCCCCTCGCCTGCGAAAGCCTCGCTCTCGACATCGGTGCGGCTTGCGAGCGCTGCAAGATAGGCTTCCCAGTCAGCGTAACCGAGGAACTGCGAGAGCAGACAAAGGGTAGTGCGGCGTGTGGTGTCAGCACCTTCGATATATCCCCACAGGCGTTTGAGCGTAGTAGGAGAGATGTGTTCGTGCAAACGTTCCCACACCACTCCGGTGAGGAACTCAAAGTCGTACGGCGTACGGATTCGGCGTTTCACTTCCCGCTCGATATCCATCCGCAAAGCCAATATTTCCGGTGCGTTCTTGTTCATAATCGTTT
>CADBAZ010000097.1 GCA_902792835.1 uncultured Bacteroidales bacterium | reverse complement strand
CAAGCCTGTATTCTCATTATAATCAGGCAGACAGCAGTTCAGGTGCTGACCGTCGATCTTCAATCCGTCGAAGTTCCAACGCTGCATGAACATCTTCAGCAGATCTTGGGTATAGGCATCCACAGCCGGATTGATAGGCGACAGATACCAACTGTCCCACCAAGTGATATACTCATGTGCCCACTCTTCGGTCATCAGAAGCATTTCAGGGTGCTCCTTGACGAGTTTCGTATCGGGGTCGGCTGCCAGCGGTGCCCACCATAGTTTGGCTTTCATGCCGCGTTTGTGTACCTCGTCGGTGATATGACGCATATCTGCATCGCCTCCGGGGAAATACTCGTTGGTATTCCAGTCGCCTTCAGCGATCTGATAGCCGTCATCAAGTTGGTATTCCAGTCGCCTTCAGCGATCTGATAGCCGTCATCAATATCTACCCACGTAAATCCAAGCTCTGCTACCTTATCCAGTGTGCCTAACACCATGTTCATCTTAAACGGTCGCCCGTAGCCCCAAGCGCACCACACCGGCTCAAACGCTTCCGGTTCACTGGGCTGCATCTTGATGCCCACGTTGGCTTGCATGTACTCGGAGAATGTACGTAAGGCGTTGAAGTAGTCGCCCTTGTGGCTGTAGCGGAACGAGCGGAAGCAAACGAGTGTATCGCCCTTGGCGAGTTCTTGCGGCTTGGGCAGGTCGTAATGCAGGCAGGTGGTAACCTTGTTGTCGTAACGCTTCCACTCTACGGGCATCGAGATCATCCGCAGCACCGGCTCAAACAATCCGATAGCTATACCGCCGTCACGCTGCCAGAGGTCAAGAACGGGGATTCCTCCGCCGTAGTCGGTATTGTTCATGCCGAGGTAGTTCTGCTGCTCAAAACCTTCTTTTACCGGCAGCACCCAGTCTTTGCGTGCCGCGGTGGATGATGGTTGCAGTGACCAAACGACATCCTCTTTGGCTGTCACCTCTGTGCGGTTGAGTTCGTAACCCTTGACGGTAACAGGCTTGCCGAGGTTGATGAAGCGGGTCTCAATCACTTCGAGTCCGGGGAATTCGGCAACGGGAGTGACGGTTTGCTGTTTCACTACGTGCAATCCATTCTGCTGATAGGGGAAGGACTGCATGTCCGCTTCGGCGCAGATCAGTCGTTCCGTGTCCGCCTTCGGCTGGCAAGCAACCATCATGGCTGCAATAGCAAGGAAATATATACTGCGATGTTTCATATTCGTTTTTATTTAGGTTTATTTCAGTTTGAAAGTTTGTCCCTTTAGGGTGAGGACTAGTGCGGTAAGGTGAACTGCAAATTTATTTGTGAGGGCATCTTATCGGACTAAGCCTCAATGTGCGATAGCACAACAAACTTACAAACTGTGTTTATTTATGTTGTATTTTCCTAATAAAAAATTACTTATATTCGTTCAATATCCTCAAAGCATTGTCGTGGTAGATCTTCTTTAGCACTTCGTCCGGCAGGTTGAAGCCCGACAATGCCCAATGGTAGTTGTACTCGGGTACGTAGAAGTGCTCGTCGTTGGTCTCGAGTACGCGGAAGATGCCGTGGTACATCTCCGGCTCAAAGCCGTTGTCTGTGCCGAAGAGTACGCGGTCTTGATACTTGATGAGGAACTCGCGTGTGGCGCGCGGCGTGTGTGCGCTCTCGGCTACGCGAGCAGATATATCGACATAAAGGTTAGGATATTTGTCTAAGAGTGCGCCCAGACGCGGCCAATCGTGCGACATGTTCAGGTAGTGGCAAGCGATGAACAGTGTGCCCGGATTCTCGCGAACAGCGTTCTCGAAGGTAACCATCAATTGGTTGTAACCCAGGCAGTTGGTGGTATCCACGTGCCATGCCACGCCGTTAGGCAGACCGTCGTTCTTGTCGTCCATCGGCAGGTACATCCAGATCGGTTCGGCAATGTGAATGCTGATCGGCATCTTCAGTTCGCCGGCTTTGCGGATTAGCGGTTGGATACGAGGATCATCAATATGGATATCTCTGCCTTCCACGGGGCGGGCGTAGGTGTCACCTTCGCCTTTGTCGCCGAGTTCGCCGACACCTGTTGCGCCGAGTTCGTTATGGTAGCGCTCGAGCAGGTCGCAGGCTTTCTGAATGCCTTCCTCGCTCATGTCCGAGTAGTCAAAGCAGCACCAGAAACGGAAACGGTCTTTGTACGGGGCATAAAGCTCTACAACCTCTTCAAACGGGCGACCGATCCATGAGCAATGCATGATAGCGGTGTGCTCTACGCCTACGGCGTCCATCGTCTTAACCCACTGAGCGATCTGCTCGGCATTCTCCACATAATCATGGGAATGCATATCAATAATAGGGAACTTGCCGCGGGTAACTTCGGTCACAGGCAGGTTGTTCGCTACGTCAGGGAAGAAGTCACGTACAAGAACTTTGTCCAGCGGCGATGCCGACTCATCGGCAGCTTTCGGAGCATTGCATGCCGCAAGAACCAGTGCGGCGGAAAACAGAAGGATTAGATGCTTTTTCATGTTATTGCGGTTTATGCGCGTAGGCGCAACGTTTCAAATTCGGCGCAAAGTTACAACTTTTTTTTGAATTTTCCAAATTTATTATTATGCTCTAAAGCATATTTTCGAAACATTTTTTTATAAGGTATATATTTACAATATATTAGGGTGAAATAATTGTTCTTTCGGAATGTTTCGAAAAAAAGAATCGAAAGATTTTATTTGCAAATGTCGAAATTTTTTCGTAACTTTGCACGCTGAATCATTCTGAGTGGTATCAGTCAGAGCATTACTACTTAGACGGTGACGGAACAATATATATGTTTTAGTCAATGTATATATTTGGGCATTGATATTTTATTTAGGTTTATTGCTGATGAGGTCTGTTACTCGAAGAGTTGTGGCTTAGACTGATTAGCCGCACGTCAAGCTCGCTTGTAAGGGCGGTTAAACAGACTAAGACACAAAGCATGATAGTGCAACAGACAACATCAGGGTTAATTTAGGTTTATTTTCAAACACTCAACATACCATGAATGCATCATCGGCAAAGGAACGCAGGGCGTTGATTCTGCAACTGTTGGAACAGAAAGAGGAAGTGCAGGTGACTGAAATCAGTCGCCAGACAGGCATCTCCGAAGTAACTATCCGCAAGGATCTGACGATTCTCCAGAACCGTCATCTATTGCTCCGCACCCGCGGCGGCGCGATGCGCAAGCCAGTAGAGAACAACAACGAGGAGACTGCCCTCGACCGCAAGCGGCTGTTCAATATCAAGGACAAACAGCGTATCGGCGAAGAGGCAGTGAAACTCATCAAGGACGGAGACTTCATAATGCTTGACTCCGGCACAACCACGTTGGAGGTTGCACGCAATCTCGGGCAGTTCAATCACCTGCGCATCCTCACCAACGCCA
This sequence comes from uncultured Bacteroidales bacterium, assembly GCA_902792835.1. Classification (GTDB taxonomy): domain Bacteria; phylum Bacteroidota; class Bacteroidia; order Bacteroidales; family Paludibacteraceae; genus Colicola. The sequence continues at coordinate 10,042 of CADBAZ010000097.1, read as the reverse complement.
TGAACATCGCCACCGAACTGATGCAGTACAAACGCTTCGATGTTGTATTGTTGGGCGGCAACGTGCGCATCAACAGCCACTCGATGGTAGGGCCTTTGGCACTCTCCGTACTCCGTAACTTCCGCGGCTACAAGCTGTTCCTCGGCGTGGATTCGTTCTCGATGGAGAACGGTGTATCAACGCCCGATTTGGAGGAAGCATTGCTCAACCAAGTTATGGTGCAGCAGGCTGGCAAGGTCATTGCGGTGTTTGACTCCTCGAAGTTCAACAAGCGCAGTTACGTGCACGTGGCGGATGTCAGGGAGTTGGACTACGTCATTACGGATAGGGCTATACCCGTAGGTCTGCCGTCGAAACTCAAAGCTGCTGGCGTAGAGGTCAGGATGGTATAAGCAAAAAAGGTGGCACCTCAACTGAGATGCCACCTTTTTTTAATTAGGGTTGCGGATTACTCCATTTGTCCCAGAGCGTTGTAACGAACGCCGTTGAGGATAATGTAGAGTTGTCCGTTCTCAATCATCTTCACAGTCTTCTCGGCAACTACATTGCTTTCGATAGAGGTCGGGGTGTCTGTGCCCTTATCATTGTAAACGGTGAATACAATCTCCTTATTTTCACATACAACACTTACCTCAGTTTCTTTAGCAACAAATGCCGAAATATAGAATACTATACCTGCGCCATCGATTGCGTACTTGTTTTCAGGCAGCGAGATTTCGCCGAAAGCAGCAGATGGGAATGCAATGTAGATACCGGATTCAGCAGCCCAACCCGGCTTTTGAATATTCACAACATTTGTAGGAGCCGGATCGCCAACGCAAACCTTGAACTGGCTACCGAATATTTGCTCAGGACTACCGTCGCCCAGCCAACCGATATTAGCCCAGTCGCAGCCTTCAGCCGCATCTACATGGAAGTTACCTTCGAGCTTGAATACCGTTTCGGTGTAAGTAACAGTAACGTCACCGGCCTCATCCAGCGTGAAGTGGATATTGTCATATCCGTCGTTAACGGTTGACAAACCGTCAGCCACCTCGGTCAGGTTAGAGAAGCCCTTAACAGTAGCCCATGTACCATCCACCGTAATCTTCATTGCATAATCACCGGCAGCGAGATGCAGAACATAACTGTCCTCTACGGACTTGATTGCGGCGGGATCCCAGTTGTCGTCAATACCGGTAATGTAGAACTTAGCCGGAGTCTCGGGAACGAACTTGCTCCACGAACCTTGTGCCTTCTTGCCTTCGCCGTCCCACTGAGCTGTTTCAGAAGTGATGGTAAAGAGGTCATTGTCATCGGTCGGAACAACCAAATCCTCGGTCTTTGCGCCCCAATACAGGTCGCCCTCGTCAGACGGGTTGATACGTGTGAAGACAACAGAAGTATATTGCAGCGGGAGATCAAATGACCAAACACCGGGCTGACCGTCTACTTTCGTCATGCGTACGCCAGGCCATTCTGCGTTGGCATCAACACCCTCACCCCAAGCGTAGATACCTACACCTGCATTTCCGTCTGTCCACCATGATTGCTGAACTTTGCAGTAGATAGTCTTGGGCTCACCAACGATTGGAGCTTCAAATGTAATGCTGTTGAGCACAGCTTCTGACCATTGTGTAGCATTAGTGAGTTTCACAATATATTTGCCGGCAGCGGGAACAGTAATAGCACCGAGTTCTTTAACACCGGTATCCCATGACTGAGCTTCAGCCACAGCACCAATTTCGGTCTGACCATCAGCAGAGAGAAGTGTTACACCATAGGTGTGACCATTAGAAGCGGTAAAGTCAATAGAAACATCGAAACTGCCAGCTTTCGCAAAGTTAACATTCCATGTAGCATATTCGTCGGGAGCAGTGCTCGGTTTGAAAGCGATAGCGTCGTTCGATATCGAGGCGTTTGCAGACAATTCTGCATAAGCAGGGAGCAGTTTGCCCGGCAACTCAACAGTAGCGCCTTTATAGTCAGCCTTGACGATGAGCTCTTTGAGTTTCATTGCCGACCATGCAGTAGCAGCACGTGCGCGCAACTTGTAATTACCTGCCTCCAAATCCTTCAGATCCATTGAACCGATAGCGTATTTTCCGCACTGACCGGACGAGCCTTTGTAACGAAGATCCTTAACTGTATCACCTTTTTGGTTGAGCAGATAAAGTTGTACGCGCCAACTGTTCGTGTTATAAACAACCACATCAATGTCGTACTTAAGCGGTTCAATCGTTACATCCCACTCTGCATAGAGAAGGGTGTCGTTGGCACTGTCATGAGCACCCATGTCGAAGTACGTTCCGGCATAGTCGCCTTCTTCCAATACGAAGTCCGGCATGCCTTCCGAACGGAAACTTACATTAGATACATCCAATGTAGCCGGCAGAACGACAGGGTCTGCAAATACTGCAACTGCGCAAAGCATTGCAGCGAAAAAAGATAAGATCTTTTTCATACAAATTAGATTTGGTTAATAAATAAAGGTTAACTTATAGTTTTTTATGGCATTTCTGTGTAATACTTTTCTATATGCTTCTTGAGTTCAGGAATGTCTTGTATCAACGTCACCCACAGTAAATCTTTGCTAATGTGGATATAATCGTGTACTAATACATTCCGCATATTGATAATTGGTCGCCAGTCCACTTCATCGTGAGTGTCACGGAACTCCGCCGTAAGCATGTTTGCCGCTTCACCTATTATCTCTATTTGTTTTACTAAGCCGTAATAGAAAAGCGGGGTATTTAGCAATACATCGCGAGAATATGTTGCCAGGCTGTCATCTATCAGATGTATTGCGTCCAAGATATGCTCAAGACGTTCTTTGTCCGCTTATGCTCTCTCATAAATCAGCATTTTGTCACGGTTAGCGGATTCCTTTGCGAACGAAAGTAGTTCGTTTGTTTCGACCAAATCAACCTCACGTTGTAGCAAGTCTTGCAAATCCAACTTCATGTTCACGTATTGAAACAATCCGATAGGTTTACTTTTGTCAAGATCAATCATAATGTCTATGTCGCTATCGGGAGTTTCTTCCCCACGCGAACAAGAGCCGAACAGATATGCACGGTTAACCGGTTGCTTGGCAAAGAACCGTTGAATGCGTGGGATCATATCTCTTACTTCCGCTGTTGGCATAACTATATTATGATTGGTTTTGCGCTACAAAGTTACAACTTTTTTTGCAAAGTTGCAAATTTTGAGAGCAAAAAAGTACAAAATATTGCATTTTTTAATAGTTTCCCGCGAAATTGGCTTCGCGGGAAACTATTTTTTCATTTATTTCACGTTCTCACCGAGCACGTTGTAGATCTTGCCGTCGCGCTGGATGAATACCTGACCGTCGCGGATGAACTTCTCGCCGTCGCGAACGTTGGGCTGATACAGACTCTCGCAGCCGGTAGGCGTGCCGTGAGGTTTGGTGCGCTTGATGTTGATGGTGTTGAACTCTTCCTTGTTACCGTTGTCGTCGGTCTTGTATGTAACGACTTCAATACCCTGGTCACTTACGTTGAATCGGCTGTAGCTCGGGCTGCCCGGCTGACCGAAGCGCGAAGTGAACAGACTAAACAAGTCTTTCACATTGTGGTGCTTGTAGTCGAACAGGATTGCCGGATCTTCGGTGTACTCATCAATCATCTTCTGCTCGCTGTACGGATAGTAACGTTTACGTCCGCAAGTAGCACCGATGAAGTACAATGTGCCGTCATCCACGGTGAACGTACCGCCGGATTTACCGGTCATGTTCGTGTTCGTATTCACAGCAACAGACTCAACGTCGGCAACTGCACCCTCAACCACTTTGCGGGTATCCGGATCAACCGGACCCATTACCTCGTAGCAGTGGTCGTGACCTTGGATGGCAAGGTCGATCTCGCACTCCTTGAAGATCGGTAACATCATATTCCTAATAAGCGGGCATTCGTCATCCGTGTGGTGACCGGCTCCGGAGAAGATGTTCTTGTGCGAAACGGTTACACGGTACTTGGTGTTCGGGTATTTCTCTATCTGATCGAGGAACCAGTTGCGTACATCTACTGACAGATACGACGATTGCATGCCTTCTTCCGAGGTGCCCGGCGTTCTCCACCAATCTTGTAACGAATAAACGAGGAATAGTACGTCGCCATATACGAAGCTGTAGGTGATGCCTTGGAATTGCGGCTTGGTTTCAGCCATGCTGGCGAAACTCCAGTCGGTGTTGAAGTGGTAGTCATAGTTCAGACTCTTGCTGTCGTCGTGGTTACCGTCGGTCGGAACGAACGCCATCTTATTCAATGCCGGACGCATCGAGCCGTCGAACCACTGCTCCCACTGCCACTCGGAGTTGGTGTCACCACCGGTATCAGCGAAGTCACCCGGGAAGAGGCAGAACTTGGCGTCGGGCTCGTTCTTGGATACTGCGTAAGCGCATTTGTAGGCTTCGTTGATATACTCGTAATCCTGAATATGGCTGTCGGACATATACAGGAACGAGAAGTCGCCTTGGTTCGCATCCTTCGTCACAAATTGTGCTATCTCGCTCCAATATTCGCCAAAACCTACACGCCAGCTATATACCGTACCCGGTGTGAGTTCGGTAGCTTGTGCCTTGTGGCTGACATAATCGAACTTCGTATTACGCGGCAGACCGGCTGCAGTACAGATGTCGTATTTCGGACTCTCGCTTGCCTGAATAGGTGTGTAGTGCAGGCTGGTTGACTTCGTTTGAGCATTGACGGTGATGACGCAGTCGCAGGTCTCAAAGTCTTCGGCTGTAGCGTTCGCCTTCGCGATCAACTGCACCTTGCCTTCGGTTATACCGCCGTTGGTGAACCAACAGAAGCCCATGTGTGTAGTTGCGGATATCTTACAGGCGGTTTCTCTTTGATGATTACCGTAGCAGCAGCGGTATAATCGCCATCCAAGGTCTTGACGTGAGCAGTTGTTGTGCCGGGTTTGACGCCGGTCACTTTGCCGTTCTGAATAGTAGCAATAGTCACATCATCAATCGACCATTCTACGCGTTTGTTATTCGCATTCTCCGGCTCAACTTGGGCTACCAGCGTACCGGTCTTACCTTCAACAATCTCGATTGAACTCGGCTGGATGCTCACACCCGTAACGGGAATTACTACTGCCTCCGGATCATATTCGTAAGCACCTATATCATAGCCGTCACCCTTCGGACGAGCTACGCCATCAATATCCTTGGTAGGAGCGCTGGCTGCGTCAGCCTGATCCAACAATTTAGTCGAAGCATCGGTAAGCGAGAAATCGGCTTTGGCTATAGCGGCAATCTCTACCTCCGTCTTCGGCAGACCAACAAAACCGGTCGGGTTGCGGAAGTTAGGACCATCAGCGTCGTTATTGTTGACTGACAGACCGGTAGTAATACCGCCACTGCCTACATCACCAACATTCTTTGTAGCTCCGGTAGAGGCATCAACGTAATTGACATATTGATAGGCTGTATTGTTTCCCCAAAATACGGTATTCGTCACGCGCCCCGTTGTACGGCTGCCGGCATAGCGGTCGCCGAAGTTGTTACAAATAGTGTTGTTAAAGAACGAACCGGCTCCATAGATACAGCCGTTATAGGTCGAGTAGTTGTTATAAAGCACGCAGTTTTGTACTATGCCGCCATTGTTACGGATACCACCGATACTACCTTTACATCCGCGGATGATACAGTTCTCGATAATACCTGCACCTTCGTTGTTGTAGATACCACCTACGCCGCTCTCTGCACCGGTACAAACGCAGTACTCGATAAGGCAGTTACGTACAACTGCCGGATTGGTAGCATTGCCTTGCTCCATCCAGATTGCACCGGCGTTCGAACCACTCTCGCAGTTGCGGAAATGGCAGTTCTGTACCGTCATATTACCGCGCATATATACAGCCGCTGCCCCCCATGTGCTGTGTTTTGCATTCTGGAATACCAGACCGTCAATCATAATAGGATCAGCGGGAGGATCATCGTATTTGACGAGCAGCCAGGAGGTCAGACCTGTTCCGTCCAAGATACTTTCGTACAATTCCAAGTCCCGCTCACCGGTCTCGGCATTGTAGCCGCCCATGTATGTGCAACCACTCTGCGCAGAGATAGCCTCATTATATACACCTTCGGCAATAAACATCGTGTCGCCGACACCTACACTCCAGATTGCTCCGGCGATAGTTGTCTTGGCGTGTTCCCAGGATTTGCCATCTCCGTCGTCACCCGTCGGAGAAACGTACCTGTTGCTTGCTGACGCGCACAGCACCGCTGCACTTAGCGTCAAGAGAAATAGAAATCGTTTCATGTTATTAATTATTTGGGGTTAATAATATCTTCACTTAGTAACTTTTTCAACTTTTAACTTTCGAACTTCTTTCAACTCTCAACTCTCAACTCTCAACTAATTCCCCGGCACGCCGTGCGGCTTGGTGCGAACCACTTTCATTGTTAGGAGTTGAACTCGATGCAGTCGTCCTTGACGGTGATCTTCGTGAAGCTCGGAGCCTCGGGCTGACCGAACATGCCGGTGAACAGGTCGAAGTAGTTCTTTACGTTGTGGTGATGGTTGTCAAAGATCACAGCAGGGTCTTCGCTATAGTCATTCTCCATTCGCTCACGGCTGTGCGGATAGTAACGCTTGTGACCGCAAGTAGCGCCAATGAAATAGAACGTACCGTCGTCGGTGCAGAACGTACCGCCACGTTTACCGGTCATGTTCTTGTTTCTGTCAACCTCCACCTCTTCGACATCGCTGATTGCGCTCAATATCGGTGTGCAGTCGTCGGGATTAACCGGACCGATGACCTCATAGGTGTGGTCATGACCTTGCAGGGCAATGTCAATCTCGCACTCTTTCATGGTCGGCAACATACAGTTGCGGAACAACGGCGGCTCTTCGTCCGTCGAATGGTCGGAACCCGAGAATAGGTTGAAGTGCGCCAGCGAGATGCGGTACTTCGTATCGGGATTCTCGGTTACGGATTTGCGGAACCAGGAACTTACGTGATCAGTCAGGTATGTGGACCAGGTTCTGCCGACCTGATCGTACGGTTCGCGCCAGAAGTCTTGCATGGAGAAGACGAGGAATAGCACATCACCATAAACGAAGTTATACACGATTCCCTCAAACTGCGGTTTGTCGGTTACGGTGTAGTTGAACTCATTGTCGGTGTTGAAGTGGTAGGTGTAGTTGATGTTCGGGCTGTCGTCATGGTTGCCGTCGGTTACTGCCATCGGCATTGCCTTGATCACCGGCTCCAGCGACTCTTCGAACCAGCGCTCCCACTCCCACTCACTGTTGTTGGCATCACCGTCCTCAACAAAATCTCCGGGGAATACGCAGAACCGTGCCTCAGGCACAGTCTTTACGGCTGCAAGTGCACAGCGGCGCGCTTCCTTGATATATTGTGAGTTCATAATGTGGCTGTCGGTCATGTACAGGAACGTGAACTCGCCTTGGTTGGCATCCTCGGTGCGGAAATGCCCGATCGGACTCCAGTGACCTTTGCCTTCGGTGTCTTTGTAGCCCACACGCCATGAATATTCCGTGCCCGGAGTAAGGTCGGTGGCTGTGGCTTTGTGGCTGATGTACTTGTACCGCTCGTTGCTGGTAACACCACCTGCCTCAAAGTCCGCAGCCGTAGCATCCGCCTTGGCTATGATCTGTACCTCGCCGTCGGTTACGCCATCGTTAGTAAACCAGCAGAATCCCATTCGGGTCTTCGGGTCGCCGTTGATGGTGGCAATCATGCAGTACGGCTCGGTCTTCGGGACGAGGGCTTTGATTGCCTGGCGCATTGCCTCTATATTCTCTTTGGATGAGTCGTTGGCGCACGACTGAATAGCAATCTTCAGCATCGTGTGGCTGGGAACAGTCCAGTCAGCAATGGTGTAGATCGAGTCCGCCAACTCCCACTCGGTCTTCGGCACATATACCTCAGTCGAGTCTTTGGGATCTTTGGGATCCGGTTCAACTGCCGGGTCAGACTTACAGGCTGCAAGCAGAACAATGCAGCACGTCATCAACAAGTAATAGATTTTTTTCATTGTTGTTATTTGTTTTTCGATATATCGATATTTCGGTATTTCGATATATCGGGGTTAATCATTTCACTATCGTCAATGTGTTGAACAACTCAATCTTCCCGTTCGGCAGCACCTTGAACGACTCCATTAAGATGTCCTTTTCCCTTATTGTTACGCGCGTGTACGAAGGCGCGCCGGGCTGCCCGAACATGCCGGTGAACAGGTCAAAGTAGTTGTCGATCTTATGAATATGTTTGCTGGCATCCATCTCCTCGCGACTGAGCGGTGTATATCGCTTCGCACCGCAGGTCGCACCGATGAAATACAGCGTAGCGTCGCTGACATTGTACGTGCCGTCTTTCTTGCCCGTTGCATTCCTAACTGGATCCACCGCTACTGACTGCTGATTGCTGATGGCTGACAACTGCGGCTTGCGCGAGTCAGGGTCAACAGGCCCGATAACCTCGTAGGTGTGATCGTGCCCTTGCAGCACGAGGTCAATCTTACAGTCTTTCATCACCGGAAGCAGGGTGGCACGCAACAGCGGCGTTTCTTTGTCTCTTTGATGATCCGATCCCGAGAACAGATTCTTGTGCACCAACCCCACACGCCACTTTACCTCCGGCGATGCGGCTACCTGACGGCGGAACCAGCCGCCCAAATCGCGCTCCAGGTACTCCGACGTACCGGCTTGGTAATCGTACTCCCCACGCCAGAAGTCCTGTTCGGAGAAGGCGATGAGTTGCATCGGCCCGTAGGTAAAGCTGTAGTTGATTCCCGCAAACTGCGGACGCACCTGTGTCGTCAGGTTGAATGTGGTATCCGTATTGAAGTGATAGGTGTAGTTCAGCAACGGGCTGTCGTCATGGTTGCCGTCCGTTGGCACGAGCGGCATCCGCCTCAGCACAGGCTGCAACGCCTCTTCAAACCAGCGTTCCCACTCCCATTCGCTGTTCTTGTCTGTGCCGGTATCTACAAAATCCCCGGGGAACACGCAGAACCGTGCATCCCGTTCGTAACGAGCCACCGCCTCGGCACACAGGCGCGCAGCGTCGATATATTCCTTGTTCTGAATATGACTGTCGGTCATATAGATGAAACTGAACTCCTCCTCATTCTCATCCGCCGTTCGGAAATGTCCGACTTCACTCCAATGTTCCCCGTAACCTACGCGGTACGAATAGTCAGTGCCCGGTTGGAGGTTTTCCGCTACCGCCTTATGACTCACATAACGAAACGCCGTGCGTTTGTCCATCTTCGCCGCCTTCAGTATCCCCGAACTCGATATCGCATAATGCAAGGGCGGGGTAGTGGTGGCAGTCGCCGAAACGGTAAATGGAACTTGACCTTTTGCCCAAATCTGTACTTCACCTTGCTCTACACCTTCGTTCGTGAACCAACAAAATGCCATTCGTGTCTTCGGGTCACCGTTGATGTTTGCCACTATGCAGTACGGCTGCTCTTTCGGTTGCAACACTATCGTCTCATCCGTCAGGTGCGCCACAAAACTCGGTACACTATAGTCTGCTTTCGTGTATAGCGTATAGTCCTTGTTCGGGTTCACTCGTTTCGGTCCCTGAGGCATTGACGCGATACGATGAGTCGGTTTGCCGATGCGGTAGTCCGCTACCAGCATCATCGCTTCTTCCTCTGCAGCCTGAGGCACTCCGGCAAAACCCGTAGGATCGACAAAATGCGGACCATCCTCTGCCTCGTTGTCGGCATTCAGCCAAGGCTTACTAAAGAAGTGCTCTTCAAACCCCTCGTCCGCGCGACTTATACCAGAGATGCTTTCGTCCGAAACGTAGTTCGTGGGGTCAACAAATCCGTACTCGTTCACATTGCCCCACATCGTGCAGTCATAAACCGAGCTCTCCGAGTGAATACCGCCGTAGCGGTCGCCGTAGTTGTTCGCAATAACGCACTCCACCAGTGTACCGTCGAAGTTTGCTACTCCACCGGCGTCCGGCCACTCGTGCCCCGTAGCAGTGCAGTTGTGGATAACGCACTCCTCTAACCGTGCACCCAATGCCGACGCTTCCGGCA
>CADBAZ010000096.1 GCA_902792835.1 uncultured Bacteroidales bacterium | reverse complement strand
CGCTTGCCATCGCTGTGCGATACGTGGAATATTTTGGAAATTTACGGTCTTGGTGGGCTACCTGCGGATGAACAAGGCTATACAACTAAGATCGACCGTTTGACGACTGATACGGTCATCAATAATCATAGATATGTACAGTTGCTTGAGGAAACCAGCGATGCAGACAAAACCAACATAAGGTATCAAGGGGCGTTGCGCGAAGGTGATAATGCAAAAATCTATTTCATTCCTCCCGCCAGCACGCACGAGTATCTCCTCTATGCTTTCAATGCCCAAGTGGGTGACAAACTGTCAAACCTGTGGATAGGAGGACCGGAAGATAATGGAGGCGTAAATGCTACAATAGTGAGTGTGACGGACGAATATCCGAGAGTGTTTACATTAGATGTAGAAATAGTCGAACCTTATCCTGATGGTGAAAATATTGTTACGTATCCTTATAAATGGGTAGAAGGCGTAGGCTTGGATGGCGGTCCGCGTGGGCTCTTGTGCGAAAGCGTATTTGGCTGTGCGTGCAGTTGCACCCAGTTCGTCCTTTGTGCCTATAAGGATGGTAAACAAGTATATGCGGGGAAAGCATCTGAAGATTGGGGATGTGATTTCAACCATCATCCTCAGCCGGTGCATCGCTTGGATGATTTGTGTGACGAGTGGACTATGGTCGTATATCCGGTTTCAGTCTTGCCTGAGTCTGACGACTCTCCGATTTATTACACGCAGCGTTTAACAGCTGACACTCTTATCAACGGTAAAGCGTATCGGAAGTTGTGCGGCGGCGCATTCTGGAAAGGTGTTGACAAAAACAATTACTTGGGTGCGATGCGCCAGGAGTATTACTATATTAAATCCCAAGATCCGCATAAACCTGGATACCGATACGGCATCTTTTATATTCCGGAAGGTAGCACGCATGCCTATCTGTTGTATGATTTCAATTGCTATGTCGGCGACACACTGCGTAACCTGTGGATAGGCGGTATGAATCCGGATAATGCACCCGATGGCTATACGGGAGTGGTGACCGCTATCAGTGCAAGCAATCCGCGTCGGTTTGAACTGGACATTATTGATTCGAATGAGTCTGTATGCAATCATTTGAGTTGGATTGAGGGTGTCGGTACTGACGGTGACGGTCCGACCGGAGAATCGTCTTGCATTGCTTACGACCCGTCGCCCGCACTTTTCTGCGCATGCAAAGACGGGCAGAAAGTGTACGCAACAACCACCAATTGCCAATGCGGCTCGTTGCGCTTGAATTACTTGTGCGATACGTGGAATATTTTAGGCGTTGCGACGGATGGAGAAGGTATCCATTACCGCACATTCACACAACGTCTGACTACTGATACAATCATCAATTCAAAGCGCTACGTCAAACTCGAAGAGGGCATAACATACAAAGGCGCATTGCGGGAAGATGACTACGGGCGAGTCTATATTATTCCGGCTAATAGCACGCACGAATATTTGTCGTACGCATCGCAAGTCAAGGTTTCTGACGAGTTTGACAACGTATGGTTTGGTGGCAATCCCTCGGATTTCCCCAATGGCAGCAAGGTGACTGTCAGGGAGATTGAACAGATAAACGGGCGCAAGGTATTCAAATTGGATGTACTATACCAATTGCCGGTAATGGAGCAGGCAAGACTTTGGCCATATTATTCGTGGATAGAAGGTGTGGGATTGCCAGAAGGACCGAGTGGGGACTGGTGTCCGTTTGATTGTGAGGGAGACTACGGACAAAGTATCCTTTGCGCTTACAAGGACGGTGAACAAGTATATGCATCAGAAACCGCTGAAAAGTTCGGCTGCTATTACGACAGTTCCGAGCAACCTGCCGACACTATCCCTCTGTACGCGAAAGTCGGTGACGGTCCGGGTTCGTCAACCGTTGATCCTGTTGACCCGAACGAGATAGTGGCAACGCTCAATGGAGATGAACTCATTATCCGCGAGTATATAGGTGCAGAGATTTCCTTTAAACTGAGCAAAGTGTCCGCGTCCAACCAAGCACCGGCAAGAAGTCAACTGATGCAGTCCGACTCATTCCGCGAGTCTGTCACAATCACGCTGACCGAAAGCGGTACGTACGAACTCGAACTCACCAACCCCGAATGGAACTACAGCATTGTCGGCACGTTCGTTTATACGCCCACCGGCGTGGAAGACACTCCCGCCACTGTCGCTCCGGTGCAAAAGGTGCTGATAAACGGACGTTTGCTAATCAAGCACGGCGATAAGGTTTACACACTGACCGGCATGCAGGTGGAGTAAAATGTTTAACCATAAACTATTACAGCGATGAAAACAAGAACTATTCTGATTCTTATTGCGTTAGTGAGTGTACTGTCGGGATGCAAGACGCAGCAGATATGCGTCTGCAAGAATGTAACAGACCCCATGCAACTGCCTTGGCTCAAGCAGCTGCTCAACAATGGCTACCAAGGTGCTCAAGTGATGATGATTGACGAAGTCACTTACCACTCAGAAGAGACGAACACCGAGGGGGCGGGTTTTCATGTTGGTTTTGAGCCTACATGTTGCGACTTGATATGGCCGGGTATTTATGATTGCGAGGGCAATGAGCTCAACTCTTACGGTGGAATTGCCGGCGATTGTTACGGCGATTGCACGATTGTCGTCACTTCGCGGAAAAGAATATATGCCAACCAAGAACTGATAAATAAATATTATCTACCAGACTAATAATTCCAAAGCATGAAAAGAATATATTCAACCATATTAATCATCGTGTGCGGTATATTTGCCGCATTACCCGTGCAGGCTGAAATACCGGTTGAGATTCCGCTGTATTTTTTCGGGTTCTGTTCCGGTGACGAGGGAGTACACATTTCTAACAACCAAATGCTGACAGAAGATAGCCCCGGCTCATCGACTGTTGAGCCCGTTGATCCGAATCAGGTAAAAGTGGAACTGGACGGCTGTACGCTTTCCGTACACGAAAATGCCGAAGGAAGTGTGGAAATCATGATCAGCAACGACGATCTTCACAAAACGCTCCTCTATACCCGTTTTGACGACTTGCTCACCGTTCAGTTGACCGACACCGCTACGTACTCTATAATAATCAGGCTCGAAGATATGCCGTTGGCTTACGGGCGGTTCAGTTACCCCGCTTTCCTCAACAAGAAAGTGATGCGCAACGGACAGCTCTATATCCGTCAAGGCAATTCGATATACGCACTCCCCGGAACGAAAGTAGAGTGAAATACCCCAAACGCATGAAGCAATGAAAAAGATCCTAAGTCTCGCATTGGCGGCAATAGTTCTCGCCGCATGCAATACAAATACTCCGGAAGGACTGCCTGAAAAACCGCAGCCGATTGACTATCCGACGGAAAAACAGGAAGCCGTGACCAATGAGTTTACGCTGCTCAAGGCGTGCATCGGCAAGTCCGACGCAGAGATAACCGCCTTGCTGACTGAGCACGGGTTCAGTCTCGGTGAGGACGGCAAGTACAGGAAACTCTATAATGGTGTAACCAAGACGGTGGAGGTCTATTCCTCTGCAAACGTTTGCATGGTTGCGAGCGACAGCGATTACGTTGTGCAGACAATTGCATTCGGGCAATGGGTGAATCAGTTCCGGCAGTCCGCAGCCTACGATAATCTGGTCAGAGCGTCCTTCTCCTTCCGCCCAGGTTGGGGTGCAGGGAATCAGCCGTGCACTACGCCCGAGCAGCTCGTGGAACGTGTGAACACTATTAATACGCCCCAAGACGGACTGACTGCCGCTGTTGACGGCAATGATATGTTTGCCAACAGGTATAGCATTGTTCTATTTCACAGCTTGAACAGTGTGTATCTGCAGATCTCTAATCCCCGTGTCGGTAAGCCGTCGGACGATTTCACCGAGACTGACCTCAAAGACGAAGACCTGCACAAGCATATACTGATTTCGCGGGTGGACTATCTGACTTTCCGGCACAAAGGCTTTTATGCAACGGATGTCAGCGGAAAAATCAACTCCGGCGCGGAAATTCCTTTCCTTCCCGAGTATGAGTCTCCCGGGGATTTCGGATATATCAAACTGTTCTATAATGACAAGAGCAACCTGCTACTCAACGGCACCATTGTCTGGAACGGGTGCGGCAGGCTGGAGTTCCCCGAGAGCTTCCGCGCAGGTCTGCCGCTGAAAAACGGTCTTGACTATCCCGGACAAGAGCGGTTCGCCTTTATCGGTGATGACGGCAAATATCTGACCGTTGACGACGATAGCGAATTACGGCGTATATGGCAGTCTGTTTCCAAGCAGAAAGAGTTTCAGCATTATTTCGCCAACTCCACGAAGAAAACGGGTGTTTACCTGTATGCCCCGAGCGTGGGTTTGTTTGATCCGAATGTAGCAAGTTATTTCGTCTTTGCCGAGCAATAATGTCAGTCAAAACGCATATATGGATTTGTGCCCTCTGCTGCACGCTGATGCTTGCGTGCAGCGGCAAGCCTTCTCACGACGAGGTGCAGGGGTGGTATGAGCAGGGCAAAGCCTTGCGCGCAGAAGGCGAGCCGCAAGAGGCAATGGAGCTCTTTCTGAAGGCTGCGCACAGCGGCACGGATGATGAGATACTGCTCGGGCGCGTGTATTCGAACATGGCGAACATCTGCCGTCAGGCGAACGAACACGCTTTGGCAGGTTACGTCTATGCGCTGTCGGCAGAGCACTTTGCTGCCGCAAAGGATGATCTTGCCTACGCCTACGCCCTGAACAATGTGGCGTGGGAGCACGCTGCGCGGGCGCACAAAGACTCTGCATTGCTGTTAGTGGCGGAGGCATTGCGGATATATCCGCTATTTCCGCTCACCGACAAGGTGGTTGAGACGCACGCTGCGGCTTGCTTGTTTGCGCTGGAGTACGATTCCGTGCTGTACTACACTATGCCGCCTGCAAACGATTACCTTATGATGTTACGCGCGCAGGCGTACTCATACCTGCACGTGGGCGATTCGGCGACGTACTACGCACAGATCCTCTTGCCGCGCATCGACAACCCGTTCTATCTCGACGACATCTATTACATCCTCACGCACGACGACCCTTCTGCCGATGCTGAAACGATCCGTCAGTTGTCGTCCGAGCGAGCCGATGTGCAGAAAGCCATCGAACAACGCCATGGCAAACTGATGCTTGCCGTGCAACTGTTGGCGCAGAACTTGTACCCTGCGCCCACCGGCTGGCGGCATCTGGCAGAAGTCATATTGATCTTACTCGTCTGCCTTGCTGTAGTGGTATTCGGTATCATCACTATCTTTGAGCGGCGCAAACTGTACGACGAGCGCACAGAACACGATACCACCCGCCGCAAAGAGTTGAACCAGAGTCTGCACCTGCTGCGCGAATCCGCCGACCTGAAACAGGAGTTGGCGTGGAACGACTACAGCGCTTTCCACCATCAAGCCGACAAACTCTTCCATGGCTTGGCAACCACCCTCGAGCAGCAAGGACTCAACGAACAGGATATACGTATCTGCGTGCTGGTGCTCATCGGACTGCCGCACCGGCAGATAGCCGCTATCCTTCCCTGCTCGCAGAAGAGCATAGGCAAACTCAAAGACCTCACAGCCCGCAAGCTCGGTGTGTCCGGCGGACAACTCCGTGAAAAACTCACATCCCTCGTCTGCGAGTAAAAAATCACCTCCGTTGTAAGGTGTTTTTGATAAAATCGGGACATTTTTGACGAAAAAGTTAAAAATGTTCCTTTTTTATTTGCATATATCAAATATTTTTTGTACTTTTGTGGCTGTTTTTGTAATTCAATCGGATTAAATTCTTAAAATTGCATCAAAAGTATGGCAAATGTTCGTTTTGAAGCGTTGAAATCGGCTGTTGCGCATAAAATGGCGCAAGTGGAAGCGCCTGAAGGCAAAGTAAAGGATTATTTCGCCCGCGATGTATTCACGCGCGAAAAGATGAAAGAGTATATCTCGCAAGAGGTGCTTGAGCAGCTCTTCGATGATGTGGATAACGGTCG
>CADBAZ010000095.1 GCA_902792835.1 uncultured Bacteroidales bacterium | reverse complement strand
TTTGCATTTATCAGAAATTTTCCGTATCTTTGTGCCCGTTTTTTAAAAACAATCAAACTGGATTGTTCGTTTGGAGAAAAAGATGAACGAATTTTTGGAAAAAGAAGAGCAGGTGCTCAAGATGCTTAAGACCGTCTATGACCCCGAGATACCTGTCAATATTTATGACCTTGGACTGATTTATCGAATTGATATTTCGGATGAAGGGGTTTGCGCTATTGATATGACATTGACGGCGCCCAGTTGTCCGGCGTCGGACTTTCTGATGGAAGATATACGGCAGAAAGTCGGCACGGTCGAGGGGATCAAGCAGGTGGATGTGAAGCTGGTGTTTGAGCCTGAATGGACGAAAGATATGATGAGCGAGGAAGCCAAACTCGAATTAGGGTTTCTTTAGGTCAACAATTAAAGACTAAGGTCAACAATTAAAGACTATTAAAAACAATAACGGTGGTTTACTTCCTGAGTGATGCACATATTGGAAGTCGGGCGATGGATGATCCGCAACATCAGTTGCGGTTCGTGGCGTTGCTGGAAGAGTTGTCGAAGGATGCGACGGCTATATACCTGTTGGGGGATATATTCGACTTCTGGAGCGAATACTTCTGGCGCGACTCATCCAAACTGGAATATGAGCCGGTGTTGTCATGCCTCAAAGGATTGACGGATCGGGGAATCCCGGTGCATTACTTTATCGGGAATCACGATATTTGGACGTACGGTGAGTTGGCGAAGCGAACGGGAGTGATTGTTCACAGGAAGGCGGAAGTGATGACTATTGCGGGAAAGAAGTGTTTGCTTGCACATGGCGACGGGCTTGTGCCAAGCAATTATCTGGAGCAATTCCCGAAAGAGGTGCAGAA
Source organism: uncultured Bacteroidales bacterium (assembly GCA_902792835.1). Classification (GTDB taxonomy): domain Bacteria; phylum Bacteroidota; class Bacteroidia; order Bacteroidales; family Paludibacteraceae; genus Colicola. The sequence continues at coordinate 5,169 of CADBAZ010000095.1, read as the reverse complement.
AAAGATAAGGTCGTTTATGCGGCTGAGGCAATTGTTCCATAACCCGGTTGCGCAGTTCTTGTTCAGGCTTGTGCCACCGGCTTGGGGGGACAAGTTGGGCTACGAATGGGCGAAGCGTTCGCGGCAGAAAGAGCTGGCGAACCCGTGTGGATATAAGGGCGAGAATAAGGAAGAGTTGGTGCTGTTTGCCAAAGAGAAGGAGAAAACGGAGCATTTTGATTATTATATATTTGGGCATAGGCATATCGAGTTAGATTTGGAGTTGGTTAGTGGGGCGAGGGTAGTTATACTTGGGGATTGCTTTAGGCAGTGGACTTATGCGGCAATGGATGAACAAGGAAAATTAGAATTACTATGCATACAAGAGCAGAACAGTTAGCGGCGGTGGATCGACTGCTGACGATAATGGATGAACTCCGGGAGAAGTGTCCGTGGGATCATAAACAGACTTTCGACAGTTTGCGCGAGAATACAATAGAGGAGGCGTTTGAGTTGGCGAACGCCATTTCGAAACACGATATGACCGAGATCAGCAAAGAACTCGGCGATGTGCTGCTGCATGTGGTGTTCTATGCGAAGATGGGCAGCGAGAGTGGAGACTTTGATATAGCCGATGTTTGCAACCGGCTGTGTGACAAGTTGATTTTCCGGCATCCGCACGTTTATGGCGAACAGGCTGCGGCTAATGCCGAGGAGGTGAGCAAGTTGTGGGAACAGGTGAAATTGAAAGAGAAAGGCGGGAACAAGACCGTGTTGGGCGGGATACCTGATAGTTTGCCGTCGCTGGTGAAGGCTTACAGGATACAGGATAAAGTGGCGAATGTGGGCTTTGACTGGGAGAAAAAGGAGGATGTGTGGGATAAGGTGCATGAGGAACTCGACGAACTGCAAGCCGAACTTGCCAAGCCCGGCGAAGGCAACAAAGAGCAAGAGTTCGGCGACCTGCTGTTTGCGATGATCAATGCGGCGCGGCTGTACAAGATTCGTCCGGACAATGCGCTGGAGCAGACGAACATCAAGTTTATGCGGCGGTTCAATTACGTGGAGGCGAGAGCGAAAGAGCAGGGGAGAGAACTCAAGGACATGACGTTGGGCGAGATGGATGCGTTGTGGAATGAGGCAAAACAAAACGAGCCCCGATAAGGACTCGTTGTGCGGCATAAAAGACTCGAACTTTCACTCCGTGAGGAACCAGATCCTAAGTCTGGCGCGTCTACCAATTCCGCCAATGCCGCGGGCGAACGCAGTGAGCACGCGGCATCAACTACGAAGCGGGTGCAAAGATACGACAATTATTTGAGAAATGCAAGAAAATACGCAAATTTTTTATCATACACTACCGAATAAACTGAAAATTGTTCACTCTCGTACGCAATCAGCGGTTGCTTATGTGGGTGTGATGATTGGTGCAGGTACGCGCGACGAACGAGCAGAAGAGAACGGAATGGCGCATTACATTGAGCACTGTGTCTTTAAGGGCACGGTGTTTCATTCCGCCCGGCAGATCATCTCGCAGATCGAAGGAGTAGGGGGCGAGATCAATGCCTATACGACGAAAGAGGAAACGACTTTCTATGCCGCGACGTTGAACGAACATGTGCCGCAAACACTGAAGTTGATCTCCGAGATGGTGCTTTGTCCGACGTTTCCGAAGAGCGAGACGGACAAAGAGCGAATGGTTATCTATGATGAGATAGAAAGCTATAATGATTCGCCGAGCGAGTTGATCTACGACGATTTTGAGAATATGCTGTTTGCGGGTCACTCGCTCGCGCAACCTATATTAGGAACGAAGCGGACTCTCAGGCATATCTCCTCCTCACCCGACCGACCGAGGGCGTGGATGGCGCAACACTATAGACCGGAGCGGATGGTCGTGTTCTGCCAAGGCGACATTCCTGCATCGCGGTTTGTGCGAATGGTGGAGAAGCTGTTTGGCGATTACAGTAACAATTTGCCGGCAGACAGGCAGTTGTCGTTTGCGCAAGAGCAAGACCAACAGCCGCAATCTGCCTCGTTCACCAAGCACACACATCAGACTCATGTCATGCTCGGTGCACGTGCGTACCCGATATGCCACGAGAAGCAGTTGCCGTTGTACCTGCTGAACAATATTTTGGGCGGCGGAAGCCTGAATTCGCGACTGAATATAGCTTTGCGTGAGGCGCGCGGACTCGTATATACGATAGAATCGACGTATACGCCGCTGTCGGATACAGGGTATTGGAGTACATACTTTGCTTGCGAACCCGAGCAGTTGGAGCAATGTTTGGCGGTTGTTCGCAAGGAACTTAACCGCCTCATTACCACACCGCTCACACCACGCGAACTGCGTGCAGCACTTCGGCAACTGCGCGGACAAATGGCAATTTCCGCACAAAATGCCGAGAACAATGCCCTGAGCATGGCGAAGTCCGTTCTCTATCGCGGCTTTGCGCCTACCTGGCAACAGACCTTTGAACAGATCGCTTGCATCACAACTGACGAATTGCAAACAGTTGCAAGCGAAGTGCTCAATCCCGACAACTTGGTCGTATTGAAATACGAGTGATTTGCTCGCGTTTTGCAGACAAATGTCGCATTTTTGTAACAAAAAGGTGATAAAATAGGATATTATTCTCGCAATTTGCACTTTTTTGTATCGAAATCTTGCATATTGCAAAAAAAATTAGTAACTTTGCACGCTTTTTTGCCTGCGCACCAGCGCAAACCATAATTTGAAAATAATTAACGGGGAACGCTCCGCGCTCCCATAACAACAAACAAATAGCTAATGAAACGATTTTACGTACTATTAGTCAGCCTGTGCTTGCTGCCAGTGGCGTTGCTTGCGCAGATGAGTGTAACGGGTACGGTGCTTGACGAGAATGGCGATCCGGCAATCGGTGCAGCTGTTCAGGTTTCCGGCACTACCGCTGGTACAGTCACAGACTTCGATGGTCAATTCGAGATTACCGTTCCCGCGGACAAGAAGATGCTGACCATCTCGTACTTGGGTTACAAGACTGTGACAGTCCAGGCAAAAGCTAAAATGGAAATTCGGTTGGAGACCGAGAGCCAGCAGATTCAGGAGGTCGTAGTGCAAGGTATGGTGAAACAAGACAAACGTCTGTTCACCGGTGCAGCTACCAAACTGGATGCCGACGAAACGATGCTCTCCGGTGTGGCTGATATCAGCCGTTCGCTGGAAGGTAAGGCGGCAGGTGTCAGCGTGCAAAACGTCAGCGGTACATTCGGTACAGCGCCGAAGATCCGCGTCCGTGGTGCAACGTCAATCTATGGCGCATCCAAGCCGCTGTGGGTTGTGGATGGTGTCGTATTGGAAGATGCAGTCGAGATGAATGCCGATGACCTGTCGTCAGGTGACGCCAAGACGCTGATTGCCAGCGCCATCGCAGGTATCAACGCCGAGGATATCGAGAGCTTCCAGATCCTGAAAGACGGTTCTGCTACCTCTATTTACGGTGCACGTGCCATGGCAGGTGTGATCGTCGTTACCACCAAGAAAGGTCAGGCTGGTAAATCGACACTGAACTATACCGCCGAACTCACCTACCGAATGATTCCTTCCTACCGTGATTACAACATCTGTAACTCGCAAGAGCAGATGGGTATCTACCAGGAGTTGGAGCGCAAGGGCTGGCTGGAGTATTCTACTCTGACTCAGGCGCAGAACTACGGTGTATATGGCAAGATGTACGAACTCATCACCAAGGCTGAGGCCGGAGGTGCAGGTTTGGATAATACCCCGCAGGCCAAGAACGCTTACTTGCGTCAGGCAGAGTTCCGTAATACAGACTGGTTCAAGGAGCTGTTCAACCAGACCGTGATGCACAATCACTCACTCTCGTACTCTGCCGGTACGGAGCGTGCACGTATCTATGCATCACTCTCTGCCATGCAAGACCCGGGTTGGTACAAGTCCAGTGAGATTTCCCGTTTCACCGGCAATCTTAATGCCAACTTCGATATCTTGCCTTCCGGCAGCAAGCAGAAGTTGACGGCAAGTATCGCTATGATGGGTAGTTACCGTAAGCAGAAAGCTCCGGGAACGATCTCGTCGAATACTGACCCGATCTCCGGTGCTGTAAGCCGTGAGTTCGATATCAACCCGTTCTCGTACGCGATGAACACTTCGCGTGCCAATGACCCGAACGTGTTCTATCGCCGTAACTACTGCGACTTCAATATCAAGGACGAGCTCGATAAGAACTACATCGATATCAAGGTGACCGACTTGAAGTTCCAAGGTGAGTTGAACTACAAGCCCGTTCGCGGTTTGGAGATCAATGCCCTCGGCGCTATCCGTTATCAGAAGAGCCGTCAGGAGCATAATATCTTGGACGACAGTAACATGGCGCGCGCTTATCGTGCCGGTATCGATCCCGAGGACAATACCATCCGTGATAACAACAAGTATCTGTACACTGATCCTGACGATCCTTTGTCATTGCCGGAAACGGTTCTGCCCAAGGGTGGTATCTATGACCTGACCGAGTATTCGCTCTTGTCAACCGACTTCCGTGGAACAATCAGTTACAACCGCGACCTCGGTAAGAACGGTGACCATATCATCAGCCTCTTTGGCGGCGGTGAACTCAACTCTACCGATCGTCAATACACATGGTTCCGTGGTTGGGGATACCAATACAACAACGGCGGTGTGCCTTATACGGATTACCGCTTGTTCAAGCAGAGTCAGGAGGAGAACTCCACCTATTACAGCAACGACTTTACCTACTACCGCAACTTGGCGTTCTTTGCAATGGGTACGTACTCCTACAAAGCACGTTACACTATCAACGGAACCGTTCGCTACGAGGGTACCAATAAGTTGGGTAAGAGCATGAAGGCTCGCTGGTTGCCGACATGGAACGTTTCCGGCGCATGGAATGCACACGAGGAGCGCTGGTGGAATCAGACCTTCGACAAGTGGTGGACCTACGCCAGCTTGAAGGCGAGCTACTCGCTGACTGCCGACCGTGGCCCGTCGTGGGTAACGAACTCGCTGGCAGTGTTCTCAAGTTATAGTCCGTATCGTCCGAGCACAAACGCTTCGGAGACGGGTATTCAGCTTTATGATCTCGAGAACTCAGAGTTGACATATGAGAAAAAACACGAGTTGAACATCGGTGTGGCTCTCGGCTTTATCGACAACCGCATCAATCT
>CADBAZ010000094.1 GCA_902792835.1 uncultured Bacteroidales bacterium | reverse complement strand
TCAAATTTTTCGTCGCACGACGAGAATCGAGTGGCCACCGTTACCGATGCGGTCGTGGATGGCTTCAATCTCCAGCCCTGCCTCACGGATCAGGCGGGTCATGTCGTCCGTATTATACATTTTACTGTTGCCGTTTGCCAACGCGGTGAAGTAAAGGCTGGTCATGGTCAGACTCATGGCGGCAGGCACGTAGTCCTGACGATCCCAGAGAGTTTCCATGATGTAGATGCGGTTGTCGGCATCGAGGATAGTTGCGGCTCGGCGGAGGATAGAAACGATCTGCGCCTCGCTAAAGCAGTCCAGGAACTGTGACATCCAGATCACGTCATAGCGTTTGTCCGTGGGGAAAGCGTTCGCCTCGTCGAGGATGTTTATGCCGACGCCGTGAATACGTTCTGCACCGGGTTTGCCGGCTGTGGCTTGTTGCATCAGACTTATCTGTTGCGGCAGGTCGCAGATCGTCACCTCAATGCTCGGGTTCGCTTCCACGCAACGCATGGCAAACCGTCCGGTATTACCGCCGACATCCAAGAGGTGCAAGGGCTGCGGGCTTTTGTCTTTTGTCTTTTGTCTTTTGTCTATAATTCCCAGCGCCTCATCAAACGAGTGGTCGGAGTAGTAGTGGTCAAATCCGAACCACGACTTCTGCACGTGTTCAGGCAGGCTGCTGAGGCCTTCGTAGATCGTAGGCCAGTTACCAAAATGTTTGAGTCCGGCAGGTTTGCCCTGTTCGAGGGCTTGATCCAAGAGGAACCAGCCTTCGTAGTTGACGTCGTGGTTGAAGTCGATATCTGCACGGATCATCTGATCGCGTAGCAGAAACCAGCCTGTCTTGGCGAGCGTGTATTTGTCCGTGTCGGGGTTGATGAGCACAATATGCGTGGTAAGCGAAGCTTCCAGCAGGCACTTTGCGGCATAATCGCTGAGCCCTGTAGCACGGGCTATCTCGTCTTGGGTTAGTCCCTCGCGGTGATCGTGCAGCAGGTCAAGGATGCCGTACTTGATCATCAGACGGCAAACCTGAAAGATCACCGGCCCCCACGAGTAGAGGTGCGCCATCTCTTGTGCCTGTTGCGCGTTGTAGGGCTCACGGCTAAGAACTTTCTTTATATTTTCGAATAATTGCATCTTAACTCTTTAACGTTTCGCGCCAGCGAAACCATTTTAACTGTTTAACGTTTTGCGCCAGCAAAACCCTTATAACGTGCGCAGCACTATCGCACTATTCGTTCCACCAAAGCCGAAACTGTTGCTCAGCACGGTGCGAACAGGTGTATCAACGGTTTGCGTGGCTATGCGCAGCGTAGCGGCGGCGGGATCGATGTGCTCGAGGTTGATGTTCGGGGCTACGAAGCCTTGTTGCATCATCAGGATCGAATACACCGCTTCGCTTGCTCCCGCCATCCAACACTCGTGTCCGGTCATCGACTTGGTGCTGCTCACCCACGCGTGTTTGCCGCCAAACAGACGGCTGAGGGCTATTGCCTCTTCTTCGTCGCCCTGCTTGGTGGAGGTGGCGTGCGCATTGACGTAGTCGATATCATCGGCGCTCATGTTCGCGTCCGCGAGCGCACGCTGCATGGCGATCAGTGAGCCTTCGCTGCTGGGCTGGGATATACCGCCGCCGTTGCTCGAGAATCCGTAACCGCAGACTTCGGCGAGGATCGTTGCGCCACGTGCTATAGCGTGATCGTAATCCTCAAGCACAAGCGCCGCAGCTCCGCCGCTGGGTACAAGTCCGTCACGTGCCGTATCAAACGGACGGCTGGCTTTGACGGGCTCGTCCACGCGGGCAGAGAACGTGCCCAGGGCATCGAACGCTGCCATGGCATAGGGGTTAACCTCTTGTGCGCCGCCCACCAGCACCATGTCTTGCAATCCTTGGCGGATGAACATCGCCCCCAGACCGATGGAGTGACTGCCGCTGGCGCAAGCTGCGCTGACGGAGAAGTTGATACCACGCAGGTGGAAGATCGTCGAGAGATTCATGTTCACCGTGGAGTTCATTGACTGAAAGATCAGTCCGCTGCCCAACAGGGCTGTGTCGTGCTTTTGGAGCATGAGCTCGTGCATCTCAACGGTGGGCAGGGCTGTGCTGTCGTTGCCGAAGAGTACGCCTACCTCGTTGTCGAGCAAGTATTGCTCGTCGATGCCGGCTTGCTCAAACGCTTCGCGACTCGCCATAAAGGCGTACATTGCTTCTTGCGATAAACCCGTACGCAAGCGGCGGTTAAGCAACGACTTCAAGTCGGGCGTTTCTACAATACCCGTGAGCGGACTGCGAAAACCGTACTCACGGCGCGCCTCGTCGTAGCCTATACCGCTACGACCGCTGCGAAGCGAGGCACTCACCTCCTCACAGTTTCTGCCTATACACGACCAGATTCCTATTCCTGTAACTACTACTTTTCTCATCCTATTCCTCCTGCTATGTTGATTACTTGACCGGTTATGTACGATGCCTCGTCGGAGCAAAGAAAACTGACAAGTGCTGCCACCTCTTCGGGTTTGCCGAAACGTCCGGCAGGGATCGTCTTCTTCAGCTCGGCTTCATCGAGGTCGGCTGTCATGTCTGTGGCAATGAACCCGGGTGCTACGGCGTTAACCGTCACTTTACGGGCTGCTACCTCTTTGCTCAGTGCCTTCGTTGCACCGATCAGTGCGGCTTTGGCAGCGGAGTAGTTCGTTTGTCCGGGCAGACCGCTCACGCCGGAGATCGAGGTGATGTTCACGATGCGCCCTTTGCGTGCGCGCAGCATGGCGGGCAGCACATGGTGCGTGGTGTAATAGAACCCTTCGGTGGTGGTGCGCAGCACGTCGTGCCACTCATCCTCGTTCATGAACACGAGCAACCCGTCGCGACGGATACCTGCGTTGTTGACCAGCACGGATATATGCTCACCCTCGTGGGCTGCGTCCCAGGCATTGAGCGCGGCTTCGATAGCAGCGCCGTCGGCTACGTCAAACGGCAGCAACTCGGCTTTGCCGCCCGCGGCTTCGATTGCCTGCTGACAGCTGAGAGCTGATTGCTGATTGCTTTTATAATTGATCAGAACCGTGTAGCCGTCACGTGCAAGGCGCTCCGCTATGGCGCGACCTATGCCGCGGCTGGCTCCGGTAACTAAGGCGTAAATATCAGTTTTCATTTTTCATTTTTCATTTAAATTGCTCGCAAGTACTGCTCGATCTTGGCGAGATCTTCATAGAAGGGTGTGTCCTCTATGATCGTCGGGGTGAGTCGGCGGATAGCGTCGTACTGCTTGCGTGTGGCTGGTGCGAGTTCGTCCTGGATGCCCAGGCAATCCACCGCTTGTGCCATGGCGAGGAAGAGGATGGAGAGCACTTGGTAGCAGTTGTCGATCACTTGCGCACAGAGCTCGGCGCTGTTGGTACCCATCGAGACTATATCCTGGTTGTCGTTGTTGTTCGGGATCGAGTGGACGTAGTTCGGCATCGCGAGCGTCTGGCACTCGGCAGTAGTGCTCGTTGCTGTAAACTGACACGCCTGAATGCCGTAGTTCAGCCCGAGTGTACCGAGGTTCAAGAACGGCGGCAAGATTCCGTTGATGCGGTCGTGGCAGAGGTAGTTGAGTTGGCGCTCGCTGACCATGGCCAGACGCACCATAGCGATTTTCATCTTGTCGGCTTCGAGGGAGATATAGTCGCCGTGGAAGTTACCGCCGTGATAGACGTTCTGCGTCACGGGATCGACAATCGGGTTATCGCTCGCGGCATTCAGTTCGTCTTCGATGACCTGACGGCTGTAAGCCAAGGTGTCGAAGATTGGACCAAGTATCTGCGGCGCACAGCGCAGCGAGTAGTAGGCTTGCACCTTGTCTTTGAATACATGCTGCCCTTCATCCATTAACCCGTTCACCCGTTCACCGTTATAAAGTTTGTTCTCGCGCTTCTGCAAGCGACGGCTGCCATTGCTGAGTTCGCGCATCCTGGCAGCTATCTCTATCTGCCCGGGGTGACGGCGGCTCTCGTTGAGCGGTGCAGCCATCAAGTCGTCGTAACTGCCGGCAATCTCGTTCATCCAGACGGCAGCCAGCGTAGCCAACCGCAGCAGATTCTCGGCGTGCAGCTGGTTGACGGCACTGATGCCGGTCATCACGCTTGTGCCGTTGGTGCAACTCAGTCCCTCGCGGATGTGGATGTCAATGGGCTTGAGCCCGCATTCATCCATCACCTCTTTCGTCGGTCGCCACTCACCACGATAGTGCACCTTCCCTTCGCCGATAAGGCAGAGGGCTATGTGCGCCAACTGAACGAGATCACCGCTGGCGCCGACACTGCCGTGCTTAGGTATGAACGGATAGATGCCGCGGTTGATGAACTCCGTGAGCAGGCTGACCAGTTCAGGATGAACACCGCTCTTGCATTGCGCGAACGAGCCTACGCGTGCGAGCATAGCGGCGCGTACAAAAAAATCGCCGAGCGGTTCGCTCATGCCTGTCGAATGCGAACGGATAATGTTGTATTGCAAGTCACGCAGATGGTCGTCGCTGACGCGCCATTGCGCCATCGGGCCAAAACCGGTGTTGATGCCGTAGATGATCTTGTCGTGGGAGAAGCGCTCCAGGAACTGATAGCAATCCGCTATGCCCTGCTTGGTCGGCTCATCCCACACTAACTTGCCATCCTTGTAAAGGATGTCGTGTACTAACTGTAAATCTATTATCATTATTTTTTTGAACTTTCAACTATCAACTTTCACTCCTTCACTCCTCTGTAATCGTCAACTAATTCGGGAGTGAGGATCGTTCGTCCGAACCCTCCGTCGCTGTATATTGTTTGCATCGTTACGCGCTTCATCAGGTCGCTGAACAGGGCGACGCATACACCGGCGCAGTCATCGGCATCGGCATTGCCCAGCGGCGAGAGGTGGTCGGCGTAGCGGTAGAAGAACTCTATCTCCGGCCAACTGCCGCCGGCTTTCGTTGGTGTAGGCGACTGACTGACTATGTTCACCCGAACGCCGCGTTTGCGTCCATAGAGCGCGCCCATCTGACGGGCAATGGATTCGAGCATCGCTTTGGCATCCGCCATGTCGTTGTAACCATAGAAGTACCGCTCCGATGCCTGATACGAGAGAGCTACCACACTGCCGCCTTCGGCTATGGCATCCATCTGCATGGCGACACTCAGGATCTTGTGCAGACTCAGTGCCGATATATCCAGCGTCTGCTGGTAGTAGCTGTAACCGGCTTGTTCGTACGGCTTGTGGCGACGCAGATTCATGCTCTGCGCCACGGCGTGCAGCACAAAGTCGATCTTCCCGCCCATGTGCTCCTGTGCGCGCGTAAAAAGCGCCTGTACATCCTCTATCTTCGTGGCATCACAGGCTATGAGCGGCAGGTTATGTGCCGCAGCCAGATCGGCTACTGTACCGAGCTGGATAGCCGCGTCGGTGTTCGTGAGCACCAACGACGCACCTTCCGCCATGCAGCGTTCAGCCACATGCCAAGCCAGTGAACGTTCGTCCAGCGCCCCGAATATAATTCCTTTCTTACCTGCTAACACTCCTGCCATGTTCTTCGCAAATTGTTTTTAATTGTCTTTAATTGTTGACTTAAAAATCCATCGCATTCGTTTAATTCGCTTAATTCGTGAACCTATAATACGCAAAAAGCGCGCAAATTTACAAAAATTATTTGACAAAAGCAAATTTTGGAACAAATATTTTGAGGAAAAGAATATAATTCTTAATTTTTGCACATTGAGTTAGCGAGAGTGGGGAAAAATGCCACCAAACGGGCTGTATAGAGAGACTAAAACGGGCATTTCTGCAGGGATTTGTGACATATACAAAACGAAGATTTTTTAACAAAAAGTATATATTTATATAATAAATATATAGTATAAGCACGCATCTTGCAAAATTCCGGATTTATCTTATGGTTATCTTATGGTTATGTTGTGGTTATCATGTGGTGAGCATCCGACAACCGCCTTATATCGGGTGTAGAATGGACGGATTGTGAAGGGAAGTAGTGAGCATCCGACAACCGCCTTATATCGGGTGTAGAATGGACGGATTGTGAAGGGAAGTAGGATAACGAACGGCGCGCTGGTAATGGCACGCCGTTCTCAATTATTGTCAAAATTCACCAGACACTACCCATATATATATATTAGAGACGGTATAGGATTTGTTTGTTCTGAGGCAATAATCTGGTTCATTTTTTTGACTAATTATAATCCTTTCGAGAAGCCATCAAGAATCTTATCCAACTCTTCCTGATTTGATTTGATGGCAGTTATATCCCATCGCCCCGTCGGTTTTAAAGATTAGAGTTAAAGTAATACATATAATAATGAATATGCTTTAGTAAGGTTATAAAGGGCGGGAAAAACTGCGATTCCCAAATTCGGATGCAAAGATACTAAAAATTTTGGATAAATGCAAATGAGAGGAGCATTTTTTTGCAAAACAGCCTATATTTTTATCAAAATGTACGAAAATTGGCGAATTTTTTGTCAAAAAGAACAAAAAATGTAACAAAAGTAGTGGAAAATTTGCATAAATGCGAAAAATTTCGTATCTTTGCAAGCGATAATGAAAAACCAACCCCTAAAACTATAGTATTATGAAACACAAATTCCTTATTTTTGCTATTGCCTTGATGGCAAGTGTGATGGCGGTGAGCATGTCTGCAGCACCGCAACTGACCTACAACGGCGAGGTGCTTGAGTGGAACACCGAGTTCGACCGCACGCTCGTGGATTATCTTAATCCCGAAGCCGTTATACCTGAGGTATCGGGCATTGCCTGCTCGCGCGTGACGCCCGGGTATCTGTGGATGCAGAGCGACGAGATCCAGGACTACCTCATTGCCACCGACGAAACCGGTCAGACCCGTTATGCCAAGGTGCAGTTCCCGGGCGAGAACTACCTCTGGGACTGGGAAGACCTGTGCGGCGGTGTGTATGAGGGCAAGAACTACCTGTTCATCGGCGCGTTTGGCGACAACAACGAGGAGCGCAGTGACTACTGCATCGTCTGGTTCGAGGAGCCGGAGATCACGGGCGAGCAGATCAACATCACCCCTTCGCGTATCAACTTCCAGTACCATGAAGGCAAACGACACAATGCTGAGGCTATCATGTATGACAATGTTGAGCAGATGTTGTACGTGATCACGAAGGTGTATTACGATGTATGTCAAGTGTTTAAGTTGCCGTTCCGCACAGATTACGGCAGTGAGAAACAGACGCTGGAATACGTGTGTGATCTCGGCGTGAAAGCCGACCTGGGCGAGGGCGATCATCCCGACAAAGGTTTCCACCTGGTTACCGCAGCGGATATTACGCCGGATGGAAAGTATATTTTGATTAAAAACCAAAACAATACGAATGCACAATACTCGTGGATCCTGCTCTGGGAGCGCGGGGAAGGCGAGAGCGTTGCCGATGTCGTGAAACGTCAGCCGCAGCCGCTCAAGTGCTACGAGGTTGAGTGGCAGGGCGAGGCTATCTGCTGGAAAGACAACGACACGTTCTTCACCACCAGCGACAGCGGCGAAGGTGAACGTCCGCCCTTGTACAAATATACCCGCAAAGCTCAGGAAGAGCCCGTGGAAGCCATCAAACGTGACATTGTTATCGACGGCGATCTGTCAGAATGGTCTGACCTGAGCGGTTTGGCATGCGCAAGCTTCGACGGCGCCGGTGAGTACGACGGTCTGAAAGAGTTGCGTTGCTATGCTGACGAGAACAACATATTCTTCTACCTCGAGTATAGTGCCGAAGCAGGCGAGGTAGAGCATATTGATATGATGCTCAATACGGACGGTGACGAGACGACAGGTCATAACGCCTGGATGTGGACGAACTCGGCATCGGATTACCTGATTGAAGCAGCTCCGGGGGAAAACTTTGCCGATGCGACGTTCTATATCTTCAACAACGAGGTAGCGCAAGACGAATGGGGCGGTTGGGAGTATGCTGAGAACGAGGGTCTGGCTACAGCCTGCAGTCCTGTTACGCTCACCAACGACAACAAAGCCATTGAGGGAAAGATTGACGTGTCCAAACTGCCGACAGAGATGACAGCGCTGTCCGTAGCTGTGTTCACCAGCAACTCCGGCTGGGCGGAGTCCGGCGTACTGCCGCAGATCTGGGGTCCCGCACTTGAAGTGGCTATCTACCGGGAGCCGACCGCTGTCAGCTATCAGCAGTCGACTGTCAGCAGTCAGAAGATCATCCGTGACGGACAGGTGCTTATCATCCGTGACGGCAAGATCTTCAACCTTCTCGGCGCTGAGGTACGGTAGTTTGAGATTGTTTGAAGTAGTTTGAAATAGTTTGAGATTGTTCAAACGCGCAGCATCAAACAACATCAAACGCGAAGCTTCAAACAACATCATACCCTCAAACGTAAAAAAAGTGCTCTTCGGGGCACTTTTTTGCATTTTTATTTGCAAATATCCAAAAAAAGTATTACCTTTGCAAAGTTTTTTGAAAAGGAGGCTATTGCTTACTTTGGGAATGATGATGTTAAACCATTTTATCACATATAACCTCTTAATGACAAGCGCGGCGGCGTATGTATGTATGTATGTATGTATGTATGTGGCGCGCGACGCGCTCACAAGAGGTAACAAATCAGGCAGATAAACCGATGTATAGGCGGCAGGTGCTTCGTGCACTTGTCGCTTTGTCGTATATAATTAACAAACAACTAATCACATTATTAACAATTAAAATCATTTAAAGTATGAGAAAGAAATTCTTTTCATTGCTCGTACTGCTCGCAGCAGTAGTCACGAGCGCAATGGCACAGGAGGAGAGCCTGCTGAC
>CADBAZ010000093.1 GCA_902792835.1 uncultured Bacteroidales bacterium | reverse complement strand
CATCTTGTCGATCTGGCTCATCTTCTTCACAGCCTTGCGGATGGTGGGGAAGTTGGTGAGCATACCACCAGCCCAACGCTCGGTGATGTACGGCATGCCTACTTCCTGAGCTTTGGCGGCGATGATCTCCTGGCCTTGTTTCTTCGTGCTTACGAACAGGATCTTGCGCCCCGAACGTGCGATGTTCTTCAGAGCCTCAGCAGCCTCCTCGATCTTGAGGGCTGTCTTGTTGAGGTCGATGATGTGAATACCATTGCGCTCCATGTAGATGTAGGGAGCCATGGCGGGATTCCATTTGCGCTTGAGGTGACCGAAGTGGCAACCTGCCTCAAGCAACTGGTCAAAATTGGTTCTCATTTAATTTGATTAGTTTGAATAATGTTAATTATTTGTCCGTTACCGCACAGCGCAGAGAAAAGGCGTTATGCAGCAATCTTGGGGTAGTGGCTGTTGCCAATCCCCAAGATTTGGATGTTAACGTTTACTGAACTGGAAGTGACGACGAGCCTTGGGCTGACCGGGTTTCTTACGCTCTACCTCACGGGCGTCGCGAGTCATGAAGCCTTCAGCTTTGAGTGCACTCTTGTCTTCAGGGTTGATCTTAACCAGTGCGCGGGCGATAGCCAGACGCAGAGCTTCTGCCTGACCTTTGAATCCGCCACCGTCAAGGTTAGCCTTGATGTCATATTTTTCAGCTACACCCAGCTTCTCCAGCGGTTGCTTAACCACGTATTGGAGGATCGAGCTCGGGAAATAAACATTGAGGTCACGACCGTTAATCGTGATTTGTCCGGCACCTTCCTTTACATAAACGCGTGCCACAGCGGCCTTACGACGGCCTAATGCATTGATTACTTCCATTGTCTCGATTATTTAAGGGTGTTAATGTCAATTTGGATGGGTTGCTGAGCCTGTTTGTCGTGCTCTGCACCTGCGAACACGTACAGATTACCGATGAGCTTGTCGCCCAGACGGTTCTTCGGCAGCATACCTTTTACTACTTTGCGGATGAGTTTGTCAACGCCTTTGTTCTTCAGGTCTTGCGGAGTGAACTCGCGCTGGCCACCGGGGAATCCCGTGTAACGAACGTAGGTACGATCCGTCCACTTGTTGCCGGTCATGCGTACCTCGTCGGCATTGATAATGATTACGTTGTCACCGCAATCCACGTTCGGCGTGAACTGGGGTTTGTACTTGCCACGCAGGAGGTTAGCCACCTTCGTGCACATACGACCAAGAATCTGGTCTTTCGCATCGATAACGACCCAACGTTTCAGGTCACGAGCAGCTTCCTTGCTCACCGATACGGTTTTGTAATTGTTGTATTCCATTTGTTTTGTTAGTTTTGGCTGAATCGACAGACCTCTATTGAGCGCCTACGCGCACTGCCCAATTCAGCGGTTAAAATAATGTTTTCACACTTTAGCGCACACTATGGCGCGAAAAAGCGTACAAAGGTATAAAAAAGTTTTTAAATATGCAAATTTTTGCGTATTTTTTTTCTCTCTACCCGCAAATCGTATTCTTTATATGACAATCAGATAGACAGAATCTGCATTGCAGCCCATTTATCCGGCTTGACATCTTTCTTTTCGCGAATAGCTTTGCTCAGCGGTACATACACGATCTCGTCGTTCTTGATACCGATCATGATGCTGCGCTGCTCTTCATACAATGCCTGCACAGCTGCCATGCCCATGCGCGAGGCAATGATGCGATCGTAAGCTGTCGGACTACCACCGCGCTGCAGGTGACCGAGGATCGTTACGCGGGTGTTGTATTCCGGGTGCACTTTCTCCAGCTCTCTGGCTACGGTCTGCGCTCCGCCCTCTACAGCGTGCTCCTGAACAAGTACGATACTGGAGTTCTTGCTCTTGCGGCGACCCTGACCGATAGCCTCCTCAATCTGCTCCTGAAGGGCTGCACGTTCGGGGATAATTGCTGCCTCAGCACCTGATGCAATAGCTGCGCTCAACGTCAAGAAACCAGCGTCACGTCCCATCACCTCAACGAGGAACACGCGCTCGTGGCTCGTAGCGGTATCGCGGAGTTTGTCGATGCAGTCCATGATCGTGTTCAAGCTAGTGTCATAACCGATGGTCGAGTCCGTGCCCCATAGGTCGTTGTCAATCGTACCGGGCAGACCTATGACCGGTACATTATATTCTTGCGCGAGCAAGCGCGCGCCTGTGAACGTACCGTCACCACCGATAACAACGAGTGCATCTATCTGCTCCTTCTGCAAGGTTTCATAGGCTTTCTTGCGTCCTTCGGGGGTCTTGAACTCTATGCAACGGGCAGATTTCAGGATCGTACCGCCACGCTGGATGATTCCCGAAACGTCTTGCGAAGTCAGTTCCGTGATTTCGTCATCAATCAGTCCCTGATACCCGCGATAGATACCCTTAGCCTTGATACCATTGACGATACATGTACGCACAACCGCACGGATAGCGGCGTTCATTCCCGGCGAGTCACCACCTGAGGTGAGCACACCAACGGTGTTAATTTTGTACTCCATAATTATGTTAGTTTAGTTAGTTTGTCTCTCACTTGCTCCATCAGCCACAGCGGTGTGGATGTTGCTCCGCATATTCCTACTTTATCTGCCTGCCGGCAATCGTCCAGCAAGTCTTGCGTCAAGTCTTCCGGTGACGTAAGGAAATAAGAATGCGCATTTGCGTCCTTACAATGGTTAAACAGCACCGCAGCATTCGAGCTCTTCGTTCCGCCTACAAACAGCACCACATCTTGCTCCCTTGCAAACTGTTTTAGCTGCTCTACCCTGTTCGCCACAGCTCGGCAGATAGTATCGTGCCACTCAAAGAATCCCGAACGTTGCGCCTCAATCGCATCAATGAGCCTATGAAAATCTTCCAGGCTCTTCGTTGTCTGCGAAAACAAATAGATCGGTCGAGTGAAATCCAGTGCGTCGGCTTCTTCGGGTTTCTCTACAACAATCGCGGTGTTATTCGTTTGCCCTTGCAGTCCGATAACCTCAGCGTGCCCGCGTTTGCCGAAGATCACTATCTGCGCACGCGGATCGTCATGTTTGTGGGCGTTGTAGGTAGCAGCTATACGCTCTTGCAAGCGTTTAACCACCGGACATGTGCCGTCAATGATCGTATTACCGTTCTGCTCAGCTATCCAATAGGTCGATGGCGGTTCGCCGTGCGCTCGTAACAATACTCGTGCGTGGTGAATGGTACGCAGGTCATCGTAGTCAATCGTTTCCAACCCTAAGTCCTCCAGGCGTTTGACCTCCTGACCGTTGTGAACAATATCGCCCAAGCAGTAAAGTTGCCCTGTTTGCTGCAACTCGTTTTCTGCACGGCGGATAGCACCTGTCACGCCTGCACAGAATCCGCTATGCTTGTCAATTGTTACTTGCACTTTTCGTCAAATATGCGATAGATGTGACTCATTTGCTCTTCGCGCGTCATGTTGGAGTTATCCACGACAACAGCATCTTCGGCTTGGCGCAGCGGCGATTCGGCGCGGTGCGTGTCGCGATAGTCACGATCGTTGACATCCGCCAATACATCCGCCATGACGGGTTGTTCGCCTTTCTCAATCAGTTCTTTGAAGCGTCGTTCGGCACGCACCTCAGGTGATGCAGTAAGGAACAACTTCAACTCGGCATTGGGGAAAACCACCGTTCCTATATCTCTTCCGTCCATTACGATGCCGCCATTTTTACCCATCTGTTGCTGTTGCGCCACAAGGAAGCGGCGCACCTCAGGTATAACGGCAATCTGCGAAGCTGCATTGCCCACCTCAAGCGTACGGATCTGCTTCTCGACATCCTCGCCATTGAGTGTGACGTGCTGTGTGCCGTCGGGCTGAATAGCAAAATCTATATGAATCTGCGGCAGCAGGGCTGTGATCTCTGACATCTGATTTTTGATATCTGATATCTTATTTCTAATAGCGCACAACGCCACAGCGCGGTACATTGCACCCGTGTCTATATAACGATAACCGGCATACTGCGCCAGTTGCTTGGCAATAGTGGATTTGCCACACGACGAATAGCCGTCAATGGCTACGATGATCTGCTTCATGGTGATCTATATTATATCCGCCAAACTTAGCGGATGAATTATTTCATCAGCGAGTTCACATCCAGCGCAATACTGGCTTGGTACGTGAAGTTTGACTTCGACATCTGGCTCATAGCAAACCCGATGCGCAACATCTTGATGCGCAAACCTACACCGGCAGCAAAACCTGCCAGCGAACGCTGGTCTTGCAGGTTGAACTCCATACGGCGGCGATGGTTGTAACTCAAGGTAAAATAGAACTTCTCGCTCTTGGGCACGATATCTATCGCCCAAATGGTGTGACGCATCATCATGTCGAACACGCCTACCTCTTTGACGGGTAGTTCGGTTTCGTTCAGACGGCTGTAGCCGAGATCCCATTGCTGGATGTTATGAATCGTAAGTGAGAATCGCAACGGTGCGTGCTTCACGCGGTAGTTGATGCCAAGCTCAAGATTCAGTGGCAACATCTCCAAGTGCTGCCCTGACTCGTCAGAGTGAAAGCCCTTGAGCTGCCAACCGATGTTCTTCAAGGCCAAACCGATCTGCAATGTCGTATCTTTCATCTGGAAATGTGCACCGACATCTGCGCCGAGGGCAAACGAGCTGTAGGACTCATAGAACGACATCACCGGTTTGAGCGCTACGCCTACCACGAACATCTGTCCGAGTTGGCGTGCGTAAGCCGCTTCTAGCAATATATCGCGTGCACCGAACGTTGCGCCGGTTAGTTCGCCTGAACTCTCCGCATAACGCATCGTGCCATAGTCAAGGTAGTGTACACCTACTGCAAAGTAATTCGGACGCTCCGGTTTGCCGTCCGCTGACGAGCTGATCCGCTCACCCGCTAACCGTTTCGATTCGCCGAAGTTGTAGCCGTACATAGCACTGCCGAAATGGTTACTGCCATAGTAAGCGTAACCGATCTGCACAATATTGTGCGTCAGACTGCCGAGCAAAGCTGGGTTGGCGAATGCCGAACTCAGTTCGCCGTCACGGATGGAGATGTTCTCACCACCCAAGGCATTCTGACGCGCCGACACCGGCAGGTCAAGAAACGCGAACGTCGATGTACCGCTACCAACATACTGACCACGCGCAGAGAGCGTAGCCAATAGTACTGAAAACAGCACAACAAAGCGCACTATGTATCGGTCAGATTTCACACTTGCACAAATAAAGCGCACAAAGTTACGAAAAAAAAATGATATTTGCAAGTTTTTTGACAAATTATTTTGTGTTTGGCCTAAATTGTTGCCTCCTGTAGCATATCAACACACGAAAAGAGAGGCGATTTGCCCCTCTTCTCGTGATATGATGGTTCGTTGTTAGCGAACGAATTGTCCTGCCGGGGTATAGATGCGCCCGTCGCGCAGGATGAACAATTGTCCGTTCTCGATAAACTTCTGATAGGTCGCACCTGCCTGACTGTTGTCCAAGCCCGTGCCCGTGTCAGACGCAATGTAGAAGTAACCACCGAAGGCTTCCCACTCCGCGTTGTAGGTTGTCTGGAAGTAGATAACCTTCGCACCTGCATGGGCGGCATCCACTACATAATCATTGTCCATTCCGTCAGGATACCAAGTCTTGGCTGCTCCATCCTCTACCTTGGCGACCTTGAGTTTGTCATCAACTGCAAGCGTTACGCTTAGGTAATACTCATTGGCTTTATCAGGATTAACCTTGAACAGGTACTCTGCAGCCGGCGTCCAGCTGTTGAATGTACCCAACAGGTAATAGCCGTCTTCCGGTTTCACAATCGGTTCACCTCCTGAAGGAATCTCTTCCTTGGCGTACCATGTACCTTTGACTTTCGAGCCCTCTGCACCGTCCGGATAGAAGTACGGCTTGACAGTATTCCATGTCAAGTCAACGGTCTGTACTGAGCCGTTGTTGAAGATAATATTAACATACTTCGACGGGAAGGTGTACGAGTAGATGTCATAGCCTTGATGTTGTTCAGCCTCTCTCTTGGCAACTCCTGCCTGCGCAGTCTCTTTCGTCAAAGCCTCACCCGGCCATTGCTTGTAAGCATCACCTTCACCAACCCAAACATACGCATTCAC
>CADBAZ010000092.1 GCA_902792835.1 uncultured Bacteroidales bacterium | reverse complement strand
GTTGGTGCAGCCGGCAAAAAACTCATTGAGGAACTAATCCGCATCAACAACTCATTCAATGAAAAGACGTACATTTGTATCCGTGACGCCTTCGGGTCAACAGCCGATACCACTTGGCAACCCGACGGGCAAAAAGTTACGCCGTGGCATCCGCAACTCGCTCTCCCTGCTGCTGTTCGCGATAATGTTCGCAGCGCTGGCAATCGGTCTGAGTAGCTGCAAAGCCTGGCGAACCATCACCACCACGGCAACCTACAGCGCCGCCCCGGACAAATCCGGCAATCCCGTCACCACGATTCAGACCAAAACCACTGAGGAGTACACGGGAGTAAAAAAGAATTGAGGTTCATCACGAACCTCAATTTATTTCCAAACTACTTCATATTCTGAAGGCTGATTCAGAAACTCTATTCGCCTGCGATCTTCTTCGTTCAATTGTCCTGTTTCATACCGACGAATCTGTTCACGCAAGTTTTGAGCAAACTCTCCGGTTATGGGTGTTTTACGTGAGGGTACTCCTAACATAATAGCCTCCTTTCTATGCTAAACTTATCACTTATTAATTTTGCCACAAAGATACGAAAAAAAATGATATTTGCAAATCTTCTGCGGAAAGGAAATTCACGTTACCACTCCATTTGGGTCATTCGCTGACGCATCTGTTGTTCAACAGCCTCTTTTATGGCTATCAACCGCGTGCGAGCAGAACGTTTTTCCTCCACAGTGTTATATACAACTGCATTCATAATAACACTATTTTTGATATTTCGCTGCAAAGGTACAAAAAAATTCTGATATTTGCAAATTTATTGCACAGAAATTTGCATAAATGCAAAAAAAATCGTACCTTTGCACGAAATTTGAATTGCAATGGATATGAAACGAATTATCTCTATAACCCTATCTTTGCTGCTGAGTGCCAGTTTATGGGCAGCAAGCAAGCGGCAAACGGTTATCTTCGACGTCGATCTGCATTGCCAGGCGTGCATCACGAAGATCGAGAAGAACATCGCCTTTGAGCGCGGTGTGAAAGACCTGGTATGCAACCTGGACGAGAAGACCGTAGCTGTGACCTACGATCCTGCCAAAACCGACATCAAACGTCTGCAAGCCGCGTTCGCCAAGATCAACAAACCTGCAAAAGTGCACGGCGAGACGCAGGAATCCGACCAAGCAGAGCAACCCGAGCAACAGGAACACCTCGATGCACAAACCGGCGCATCACTACAAAGGGAATAACAGTCATGACAGACGACGGCAAAGCACTCTGGATCAACTGGATGAGTGACGGGCGGAACGCTCGCACACGCCAGCGTAAACCGCCTCGCGAGGTGCGGTTCTGGACGGATGGCGTGCACGAAAGCACCCAAGCCCTGCTCACGGATTACCTGCGAGAGAGAGAGCACCAGCCGCTGCACTATGCCAGCGTATCGGCTGCCGTTTATGCACTCAGGCAGTTAGGATACGTGCGCCGCACAATCACCGAGAAAGATATACTCACATGGCTGAGCAATAACCTTTCGCACGACTACTCCGCCCAAGCCAACGCCCACCGATTCCGCAACGTATGGAGCGAATACGGGCGCTACAAACCGGCTATCAAGGCTGAGGTCAACGAACTCGCCCAATTCGGTATCACGGCATTTGAGAGAAGTTGAGTGTTGAGAGTTGAGTGTTGAGAGAAGTTGAGAGTTGAGTGTTGAGAGAAGTTGAGAGTTAAGTACCTGCGGGCGATCGGTCAATGATGGAAGATTTACGAAAACAAATAGCACCTTACGAGGGGATCATCCGGTTTGTTGTAGCGATGCTGGCTGCAAACTGGTTTTGGAAGCTGACGGTGATAGGCGACGAGTACGGCTATGGTGCAGTCACATGGTTCGGGCTGGATCTGACGTGGCAATTCGACCGGTTGTGCGACCATATAGCCGGTGCGGTATATACGATGCTCGAATGGTGCGGGCAGGTAGTGACGCTGACCGACGGCAATCATATTCGTTTCCCGGAAACGGGCGCAGGCACAGTGATCGTATGGGGCTGCACGGGCATCAAACAGTCGTTCATATGGCTGGTGATCATGCTGGCTGCACGCGGCAGATGGCAGGACAAACTATGGTACATACCTGTAGGCTGGCTGTTCGCGTACGCGTTCAATATATTCCGAATCTTCATGGTGGCACTGCTGACCAAGAACCACCCCGAGTGGTTTGAGTTGCTGCACACCTATCTGTTCAAATATCTATTCTACGGATTTTTCTTCCTGCTTTGGCTGCTGTACGATGAGCGTATAGCACGGAAGTAAAAAAAGCCGCTGCCCTGAGGGGACAGCGGTTTTTTAGTTTGATAGCTTCGCGTTTGAGCTTCGCGTTTGAATTAGCGTACCACCTGGCCTTGTACGGTGTACATCTTACCGTCACGGATCAGGTAGAGTTGGTCGTTGATGAGCACCTTGGTGGTCACGGTCTGAGCCGAGGTATTATCAACACCTGTCGCTACTTTGCGAATCGGACGGAGCATCAAACGATCGTTGAACGTACCCTTCTCGGAGTAGATCGTGATGGTCTCACTCAGGTCGTAAGCACGGTCGGTGAGTGCATCATAGAGCTCATACTCATCGGCGAATACCGGCATATTAATGTCGATATCACCGGCATTGAGCATCATGAAGCCCAGACGCATATTGTCGTCACCTGCAGGGCGAACCATCTGTGCGCACTGGATGTTATCGACGTCGAGGAAGTACATCTGGATAGGAGCGGTCGAAGTGATGAACTTCGATGCATCGCGACCCGCCTCGTACTTAACGCTGGAGTTAGCGCGGAAGATAACGCGTGACTTGTCGGTATAGCCGCCTGCTGTAGCCTGGATATCGATGCGGCTGTTCTCGGCAACCTGCTGAGCACGTGCCGGAGCAGGGTTATTGCCACTGTTGAACGTCAACTGACCTGCGCCGGTGGTCTGGATAAAGAATGCCTGCAACGGCTGGAGGCGGAAGTCGCCACTGGTGATGCGAACGTTGTCGTAGCCCGTACCGTTCCAGATGGTTGCAGTAGGCTCGTCTGTGCCGGTTACGGCAATATTCTCAGCACCTATCTCAGCGTTGATCGGGTTACCTACGAAGTTCCAGTTAGCGTTCTCGGAGTGAACAGACTCGTAT
Organism: uncultured Bacteroidales bacterium; assembly: GCA_902792835.1. Classification (GTDB taxonomy): domain Bacteria; phylum Bacteroidota; class Bacteroidia; order Bacteroidales; family Paludibacteraceae; genus Colicola. The sequence goes on along the minus strand of CADBAZ010000092.1, from coordinate 3,012 downwards.
GCACTCAGGGTAGTTGTAACGTCGGTCTGGTTGATATTCTCAGCATAAACATTCAGACGCAGACGACCTGCAATAGAGCTGTAGATGATAAATCCTTTCTTGGCTTCGCTGGGCACTATTCTCTCCCAACCGGAACGTGATGCGGCACGAACAGCACCGTCATACGTACCCCACGAAACATCCGAAAGTTCGCTATAGTTGAACTCTGTCAACTGCCATTCACCGCCTGCCGTCTTCTCGGGCAAGCAGAGGAAGTTCCACTGGTTAGCAGCAATCTCAATATCCACATGCGAGTCGCCATAGATAGCGGTGAAGACTGTATCGCTAACGATGACTGCGGTACGCTCAGCCGACTGCTCGCCATCCTGCCAACGGAGGAAGTGACGATCGTCGTTGTCCTGAGCATAGAGGCTGATCTCTGTGCCGTAATTAGCCTCTTGATGCGATGTATCGTTATCCAAAATAATCATTACTTGATAGAGGATCGCTTCTTGGGTATATTGAGCTGTATAGCGTGCGTCAGCAGTTGCTGCAGCAAGCTCCGGAGCCCAACCTACGAACGTGAATCTCTGACCTTCCACCTCGGGACGGGTAGGATCTTCACCGCGGAACTGCGGCATCGTGCCGTGCTCAAGCGTATCGCGTTGGAGGAGTGTCTCATCCCAATCAAAGAACGATATTACGTACGAATTCACCTCGAACAGAGCCTGGAAGGTTGAATCGCTTACGATGATCACAAGACGCGGGTTATCTGTTTCACCATCGCTCCACTGCAAGAAGTGGTCGCTCTCAGCAGCTGTAGCGAGCAACTCGAGTTGGTCGCCATAATGCGCAGTGATAACGCTATCACGCTCGTACTGCAGGAAGTGAACGGTGAACTCAAGATCCTGGCTGGTGAACTGAGCGATATACTGTGCATCCTCCGTTACAGCCACCGGTTCGGGAGCCCAGCCGGAGAATGTATAAACAACACCTTCGAGCGTCTCGCGGGTCGGTTCATTGCCTGTATATTGCGGCATTGCACCGTACTCGAGGCTATCGGATTGCAGCACCTCGTCGTTCCAGTTGAGGAACTTGATCTCGTACTTGTTAACGATCGTGTCCCACACAGCCGTATAGGTCTGCGGACCTGTAACCTGAGTTATCTCAGGACTCCAGCCTTGGAAGGTGAAGGTGTATTGAGCGGTGTTCTCTCTGTAAGGAGCATCGGGCTCGCTCACCTCGTCGCCATAGTAATACTCACCGGACGTTACAGCCGTGCCATTATCATCAACGAACGCGATCACGTACTTATCGCGCTGATAGAGTGCAGCGAGTGTCATGGACTCGTTGACTGCAATCCTGCGCGTTTGCGACTCATTCTGATCGCTCCAAGTAAAGAACGTGTAGCCGGGAATAGGCAGTGCGGCAATTTCCGCTGTGTCACCTGCATTATACATACCACCACCGGTGGGCGTGTAGCCCTGAATGGTGTCTTCCTGGCTCTCAACATCAGCTGCATAAAGGAGCAGATCAACCTTGAGCTCACCGGGATCGCCCGGGAAGTCCTGCGCCTTAACGGCTGCTACGGACAGAATGCCAAGTACGGCAATTAAGGTAAAAAGCTTTTTCATATGATTGAAATTTAATAATTTAATGCAAATAGGTTTGTCCGGCTTGGATCACAATGCCGCGGTAGGTTGCATCGACCCGCAAACCGAGGATATTGTACATCGGCGCATGGATGTCGAGTTCGCGCCAAACCTTTACATTCTCCACGGCATCGTAGTCGTCATCCTTTGCCGTAAGATCGAACTCCGTAACGGCTTCCGGGCCATCCTCCGTATTGACATACAAGCAGTTCATCATCTCATCGCCACCATCAGAGCCAGGAATAGGTCCGTACATAGCATCCGACGGCGATACATCGACCTTGTTGAAGTCCGTTGAACCAAAGCCTGAGAGTGCCGGACCGCCCGTTTCATCGAGTTTGATGATCTTCCGGACATAACGGCGCACAGCAGCCGCTGTGCCTACTGAACTGACGTGCATGTTAACCGACTCGAAGGTGATATTTGCCTCGGGTACACCGATGATAGGTACTGCACCGACTATGTCGAGCAAGCCATCGCCTGTGATGATAATATCCGAAACGGAAGAGATAATCGTATCCGCCGTTATTGACGACGTATCACACACCTCAATCACCAGCGGGTCAGAGCCAAAGTAACTGATGACAGGCGAGTTGCTCAAGGTGTCCTCGTAGTTGGCAGACGAGATAGTCAGCACGTTCTCCACCGTATTGTAGGTCATCGTTGAGTCGCCTTCGGGGCTGACGTCAATAATCTCCGGCACAACCGCAGTTGTGTCGTCGGGATCGGGCGTAATGGTATCACCCATAATAATCACAACAGGAGGCACATACACCAATGTCCCCGGGTCATCGGGGAAAGGCGGCACCTTCGTTGTATCCGGCTCATCCGACGATTGCGCCATTACGGACACAAGCGGAAACGCCAGCAACAGCAGGCAAATAAACAAAGTATGAAAAGCTCGTGTTTGCATACGAAATAGGATTAGTTAGGTTACTCCTATGCATTTTCGCCACAAAGGTACAAAAAATAAATGAAAAATGCAAATATTTTATAAAATATTTTATTTTTATTGCGAATTATTTGCTTTTTTGGCTTAAATTTCGTAAATTTGCACCACAAAAAGTTGAGAGTTGAGTGTTGAGAGAAGTTCGAAAGTTAAAAGTTGAAAGTTAAAAGCATTATGAACATAGCAGGAATTATAAGCCGGAGGTTGGGAATCGGCGAGAAACAAGTGCAAGCGGTGATCGGATTGCTGCATGAGGGTGCGACTATACCGTTTATTGCGCGATACAGAAAGGAACGTACGGGTTCGCTGGACGAGGTTCAGATTGCACAGATCGAGGCAGAGAACAGTCGTCTGGAGGAGTTGGAGCAACGCAAGCAGACCGTATTGAGCACGATAGAGGAGCAAGGCAAACTGACCGATGAACTGCGTGCA
>CADBAZ010000091.1 GCA_902792835.1 uncultured Bacteroidales bacterium | reverse complement strand
TCGTTGCTGCTGCTCAGTTCGGCTACAATCTTCTGTTTGCCTAAGCAACTGTGAATCAATTCCGTTTCGTTGGTCATGATCGTTTCCGGCGTAAGACCTATATTCTCCCAATTATACTTGCCGTAGCGTGACACATGGTTGCCGTTGAGCAGACCGTGTGACTCGTTCCGTAGGTCAACAATCGTGATAGCACCCGAATGTAGTTGGCGCAATACGCTGACCAGCGAATCCAATTCCGAGTCGCTGAAATCCGAACTTGCACTGACTTTCAATTCCTCCAAACCTTGCCGCGAAGGCACATAGTCGGGGTTATAGCCCTTGTGCTGCTTTTGCTCCTTGAATTCGTCCAAGCATGTGCGGAAATTCTTGGGAAAAGCCGAACCCTGTTCACGCTCAATGCGCCATGAATACGAAGTATATTCCGCGCGCTCAGCCTCTGATTTGCTTTCGCGGATCTCGGCTGCGTTAAGGTACTTGTAATCAACGATGATCTGCTTGTCTTCTTCAGTGGGGTTATTGCTCTTGCAAGCCGATGCAAGCAGTATGATGCCAACGGTAAGTGTCGTTAGAATGTATCGGGATAAATATTTCAGCATAGGTGTGTGTGCAAATTTCGGTGCAAAGATACAACAAATTTTCGATAAAAGCAAATTATTTGTCAAAAAAATCTGCGGCACGATTTTTGCTGTTGATTTGAGCGTAAGGGATGCAATTCATCCTGTTGCTTTATGCCCAAACGTGTACTGATAGCCATGTCGGGTGGAATAGATTCCACCGTGAGCGCTTTGCTTTTGAAGGAGCAAGGCTATGAGTTGGTGGGTGTGACGTTCCGCACCTTTGATTCGATGAAGGAGTCGTGCTTTGCCAAGGAGAAAGGCTGTTGCTCTATCGAGAGTATCATGGAAGCCAAGCACAACGCCGAGCGGATGGGATTTGAGCATCACATTGTGGATTTCCGCGACACCTTCCGCGAACATGTGATCAGAAACTTTGTGGATGAGTACGCTCACGGGCGCACGCCTAATCCCTGTGTACTGTGCAACAGCCACATCAAGTGGGGCGCATTGTTGGACGCCGCGCGCGAATACGGCTGCGAGATGATTGCTACGGGGCATTACGCGCGCATCGCTGAACATAATGGTCACACGTACCTGCGCACGGCAACCGACACCCACAAAGATCAGACCTACTTCCTCTGGATGCTGACCGAGGATAATCTACGTCACACGATCTTCCCGTTGGGCGACCTGACGAAGGATGAAGTGCGTCAGATTGCGGCAGCACACGGATTTGATGCGCTGGTCAAGAAACCCGAGTCGCAAGAGGTGTGTTTCATTCCTGACAATGACTACCGCGGTTTCTTGGAGCGCGAAGGCGTACACCCCGAAGCTGGTGAGTATATCGATGCCGAAGGCAAGGTGGTAGGTCGTCATCAGGGCTGCCCGTTCTATACCATTGGTCAGCGCAAGGGCTTGGGCGTGGCTCTCGGCTATCCGGCATTTGTGACGAAGATTGATACCGCTACCAACCGCATCACGCTCGGCTGTCACGATGACCTGAATACGACCCGTCTTGTGGCTCGCGACGTGCGTATCCGTGACAAGCAATGGTTAATGAGCAGCCCGCGCGTTGAGGCGCGAATACGCTACCGCTCGCAGGCAGCACCCGCTTCGTTGACGATTGACGCAGCGAATGATATATTGCAGCTGACGTTCGACAACCCCGTTTGGGCACCGACTCCCGGACAATCACTCGTCCTCTACAAAGATGAAATGGTCGTGGGTGGTGGCATTATTCAATGATAAAATTGTAAATGAGAAAATGTGAAAATGGCTAAGTCACACTTTAACATCAACCCCGAAACGCTCGCTATGGAGCGTGTGGAACACGGGTTTAAATACTGGCTGCGTAGGGCAGGGTGGTATATCCTGGGAGGTATATGCTTGGGCATCGTGTTCTTTTATATCTTCTTCTCGTTCTTCCCCTCGCCCAAGGAGCGCCAACTTATCTCTGAGAAACAATCTCTTGAGGCGCAATACGAACTGCTCAGCAAGCGTTGCGAAGGTATGCAACTTGTGCTCGCAGACCTGCAGCAGCGCGACGACAACCTGTATCGTGTTATCCTTGGTGCAGAACCTATACCGATGTCCTCACGCAAGGGTATAGCCGTCAATGCTGCATATTACGACAACATCTCCCGTCTGGCAAATACCCAACTGGCTGCCGACCTGACGCGCAAAGTTGATCTCTTGGAGAAGCAGACCTACGTCCAAGCCAAGTCCTATGAGGAGATCATCGATCTTGCCAAGACGCGCGAGATCCGAATGGAGTGTATTCCTGCCATCCAGCCGGTGCTCAACAAAGACCTCACCCGTGTTGCTTCGGGTTATGGCGTGCGCATTGACCCCGTGTATCATGTGCGTAAGTTCCACGCAGGTATGGACTTTACCGCTCCTACCGGCACGGAAGTTTTCGCTACGGGCAACGGCAAAGTGAAGTTCGTGGGCTGGAAACAAGGTTACGGCAACACGGTGATTGTCGATCACGGTTTTGGTTACGAGACGCTTTATGCGCACTTGTTCAAAGCATTGGTACGCGTAGGGCAGAAAGTCAAACGTTCGGATATCATCGCCCTTGTCGGTAGCACGGGTAAGTCAACAGGCCCGCACTTGCACTACGAGGTGCATGTTCAGGGACATCACGTCGATCCGCGTAATTATTACTTCTACGACCTCAATCCCGAGGAATACGACCAGATGGTGCAGCTCTCCAACAACTACGGCGATATGCTGGATTAACTATTCGATTATGCTACGTGTCATTGGTATAGGAGAAACGGTGCTGGATATCTTGTTCAAGAACGACCAGCCGCAGAAAGCCGTTCCCGGAGGTTCGACGTTCAACAGTATCGTGTCGCTCGGACGTGCAGGTGTACCGTGCGCCATGATCACCCAAACCGGTAGTGACCATATCGGAGATATCATCTGCGATTTCTTACGCAAGAACGGCGTATCTGACGAGTTCGTTTGTCGTCATCCTAACACCAAGTCTCACATCACCCTTGCTTTCCTTAACGAGCACAACGATGCGCAGTACGAGTTCTACAAGGACCACGCACGAGACCTGTTGGATATCCCGTTGCCGCGCATCACTGCCGACGACGTCGTCCTTTTCGGCTCGTTCTTTGCTATCAATCCTGTCATTCGTCCTGTCACCCGCAAACTCCTGACGGAAGCCCGCGAAGCCGGAGCATGGCTCTATTATGACGTCAATTTCCGCAAGAACCATATACCCGACCTGCCGAACATTTTGCAGAACATCGAAGAGAACATGCGCCTCGCTTCGGTCGTGCGTGGCTCGATGGAGGATTTCGACTATCTCTTTGGCCTGCAAGACCCTGACGCCATCTACGAGCGTGTTCGTCCCCTTTGCTCAACGCTCATCCTGACCGACGGAGCACGTTCCATCCGCGTCTATACTCCCGAAGGTTGCGAGACATATCCCGTTGTCCAAATACCCACTGTCAGCACTGTCGGAGCCGGAGATAATTTCAATGCCGGTTACATCTATGCCAAACTCCGTGGCATTGACGACCAACCCTCCCGTATCGCCATGGCGCAACGCTGGAGCCAGGACGTCTGCCAACAAATAGGCAACAACATCAGCGATGCGTTAGTGAAACAACTGCAAAAACAGCCTTTATGACCAAACAAGAGAAATATCAAGCCCTGCTTCCGCAAATCGAAGCGCTGGTAGCCGGTGAGACGGACATGATTGCCAACATGGCAAACGTGGCTGCTGCTTTACATGAGGCTTTCGGCTTCTGGTGGACGGGGTTCTATCGGGTAGATGGTCAACAACTCGTCTTGGGTCCCTTCCAAGGTCCAATAGCGTGCACGCGCATCCCGTTTGGGCGTGGTGTCTGCGGCACGGCTTGGCAACGCGCTGCGACTGTCATCGTGCCCAATGTTCATGAGTTTGCCGGACATATAGCGTGTTCCTCAGCCTCCAACAGCGAGATCGTTGTTCCCGTCATCCGCGATAACCGCGTCATCGCAGTCCTCGACATCGACAGCACTGATTTTGGCGCTTTCGACGAAACAGACAAACACTATCTCGAGCAAATCGTAGGGATGCTATAACACTAACAAAAGAGCACTCGTTTGGAGTGCTCTTTTGTTATTCATGCCTTGTTGCATGTCGGTTTATGAGATTGCAATCTGCCTACCTGTCTTGCCTTCTTCGCGTTTGATCTTCGGCAGCTCAATCGTCAAGATACCGTCTTCGACCTTTGCGGCGATCTTTGCCTCATCTACATTGTCCGGCAAGGTGTACTTCTGTTCGAAATTCGTGTAAGCAAACTCGCGACGCAGGTAGTGCGAATGTTTGTCTTCCTCCTTGTGCTCGAACTTGTTCTCGATGGCGACGCACAAGTTGTGCTCTTCATCGACATGTACGCGGCAGTACTCTTTCTTTACGCCCGGTGCAGCCAATTCAACGATGTAAGTGTTATCGGTCTCTTTGACATTGACGGACGGTGCTACATTGTTCGCCGTGTTCAGCATGTCGTTGTTCAGAAACTCATCGAATACGCTGGGGAACCATCCGTTTGTCGGCAGCCAACTGTTTCTACGATAAATTGCAGGTTTCATAATCAATCCTCCTAATTTTTAAGTTAAACATTGTTTGATGTCGTTTGATGTTGTTTGAATCGTTTGACATCTGTTTAACGTAGTTTGCGTAGTGTACGTTGTTGGCGTATTTTGCGTAGTTGCGTTTCACCTTATAAAGTGCAAATCCTGTGCCACAGTCATTTTGCTGCCAATATGTCCATCTCTTGTGCCAATTTGTCCATCTCTTGTGCCAAATTGTCCAGTTATTAACTGAATTTTTTACTTGGAATATAGCATCCACATCCTTTTCCACTTTTCCAAGCAGAAGGCTTTAAGCTCTTTTCGATAAGATGTTTGTCGATCTTTTCTTTGAGAATATCAACTTTTGACATGGATTGATTGAGTTGCGCCATATTTAAGTGAGATTAAGATATTGTTCTGTGGTTATCCCATATAAATCGCAATACTTCTTTAGTTCCTCTTGCGTATAAGAGGAGCTGAGGAGTTCGCGTACGCACATGGCTTTGTGCTTGAGTTCGGTGTCGGAATCGACCGTCATCTTATCGACGTACTCGGGTTTGATACTAAAAGGGCAAGTCGGAATCATCTATGTGTGAATCTGGTTTTCCTTCGAAATAGCAGTCGCCTTTGCGATAGTTATCATAGAAGTAAATTTTTGAGGTAACATGTTCAAAGTAGTTAGTAAGCCTCAAGTAGGCTAAGGGCACATCATCATAAATGATAATACGAATGTAATCGTCAAAGCTACGATGGGCAATTAACGTGTAGCGATAAGGGCAAATACGACGTTTGTCACAAGTTCTGTAATGGAGGATATATATTGTTCCATCCTTGCGTTCTTCTGCATCCTTGGCTTCTTTCTCGACTTGTTTGGTAAACTCCAATTGATCTTTGACATCTTTCGTCCTATATTCAAAATCAATACTGAATGAAACCAGGCTCGCATAACAATCACGGAACTGAACGAGCATAGTTGCTGCAGGGATGTACTTATTTTGGGGATTATACGTTGATTTTTTAGGAAGGTTTAAAAAAGGTATGTTTATTAAATAGGACACAAGAATATCAATTACTTGTGTTAATTCATTTTCTGTACTAAAATACGGGCTGTTTTGTTCTTTCAGATTAGTTCGAATCACTTCATACATGGTTTTAGCGGAGAAATCGGAAAAATCAGTAAAATCGGTATCGTTATCATGACGGATATCCCAATATTTCTTGAATGCATCATAAAACGCAGACCATTCGTCATCTGCCAAAAGGTGTTTTAAGTAATACTCCACAACAGCCCGCAAACGCTCTTCCGTAAATGCTTCCGCATCAAAAGGGTTGAACGGATGTCGCTTGGAGGGTTTGAAATACCTGGCATTTCGATAGCCGTGTTCTACAGTATTCCACGTTGCGCAATGTAGTCCTCCTCCAAGTCGCGTGAGCGTCTGCGCATATTTAATAGGATAAACCTCGCAATTAGGAAACGCTTCCCGGATTCGCTTGACAGCCGGTTCGTCTGTTGGCTTGCCAAGCTGTGCCATGAAGATTTTGTTTCCTACTCGGAGGAAATTGAGGTATTCCCAACTAAGGTCTGTAATGAGCGCACCATCATCAGTGATAGCCATCATCCCATCCACGTGACCATAGATGTCAGACTTGTCCCAATGAACGATTTTGATAGTGCGTGCGTTGAGAGCAGT
>CADBAZ010000090.1 GCA_902792835.1 uncultured Bacteroidales bacterium | reverse complement strand
CTTGTATCTGCGCAAGAAAACCAAGCGTTCCACCCCCGTTACTGCGGATGAGCAGGCACAGCGCACGCGTTTCGCCGCTGTAGCCCGCGCCGTGCAGGCTCGTAAGCAAGACCTGACGAAGATCGCGGGTGACCTGGCAGCCTTCAACGCCCAGAAGGACAACGCGAACGGCAAGAAGACCATGCGCTCGTACCTGTGGATGGTGTGCGACGCAGAACTGGGATAAGCGGTCAGCAATCAGAAGTCAGAAATCAGAAAAAATCTGACATCCAAAAAATTGAGGCACGCGCCTCAATTTTTTTTGTTAATTAGAACGGATATCCTATACCGAAGTTGATGCGCAGGCCGTCGAGTGCAGACGGGATGTTGTAATAGGTGTTGATGGGTTTGGTGTAGTCAACGTTCCAGTCCTTGTCGTACTTGTACGTCTGATACGGGGCGTGGATGGCGACGCCTATATCAAGGCGCACGACGAGTCCGTCGATATCCAGCCTGAGACCGGCACCCGTGCCGAGGGCAATCTGTTTGGCTAACTCGGGATTATCGAGAATACCGTCATGCAATTCAGAAGCGAGCTGCATACGCTCGACATAATCAGCATATCCTGCCTCTTTGAATATTTTATCATTTGAGTACCAGTTCCACACGTTGCCGGCATCGACGAAGGCTGCACCGAAGAGTTTCCATACGATAGGGAAACGCAGTTCGAAGTTCGCCTCGAGTTTGACATCGCCGGAGTGGAAGAAGTTCTGGTTGTACTTGGCGGAATAGAAGTTACCCGGTCCGTAGGCGTAGGGCGACGCAGCACGCAAGCTTAGCGGACCGCCGGTGTAGAACGCCTCGGATAGAGGAGTTGACTCCGAGTTGCCAAGAGGAATATTCGCTCCGGCATACAGACGCGTGGCTATACTTACTTTGTCCGTAAAATTAAAGCGGTTACGCAGTTCGGCGGTGAGCTTGACGAACTGGTTGAAAGTGATATTGCCGAGCGGTTTCTTCTTGTCGTTCCACTTATACCCGAAGGCGCAATAGATAGCGTTGATCAGGTTGCCTGACTCTTTGACACCCAGGTTGAGGAAGGTGTTGACGGCACGCTTGGAACGATAGTTATCGTAGATGAATGCGTAACTGACAGACGGAACGAACTCATCGCCGGCAAGGATCTTGATCAGTTGAGGGAACTCGGCAGCCTTGTCGTACAAGCTATCCGACTCTATCTTCATCAGCACCACAGACAGCGAGAACGGTGTGATAGCGTGAGATATGTAGTCGTTGAACGGAGATTGGATGAAGTAGGTGAACGAACCGGATGTCTTATGCACACCATAGCCACCGGCTATATTCTCGTACTGATAGCCAAGCATATACCGTGTTTCTCCATCAGGGATATTGTCGCCTTTCCAATGCAAGTAGGGGAAGAGAAGCGAGGCGTTGGCACCTAACTTGTAGGTATCGGTCTTTTTCGGGTCACCCGGGTGACGGTTACGTAGTGCCCAATAGTACGCACCATTGCCTTTGATGGTAAATAGTTCGCCTCTGCCTAACAGGTTCTTGACGGTTGATTTGATTGTGACGTCAGGGCCTAAACTGTTATTCGTACGATACGCCACACCGGCATCGGCTGTCAAGCCGTATGTACGGGTGATGGAGTCGTTTGTTGAATGGACAATAGGCGAGTGGACTTCCGTCGTCTTTCTCCATTCTTTCGTAGCCCTCACGGCAAGACCGGTCTTATAGAGTTCGCCCTCGAGGATACTGTTGAAGTCGCGTTGCGCGTACAGATGCAACGCTATATTGCCCTGTTTGGTCAGTTTGTAATCGGCAGCAAAGTTCATGAAGAATCCTTTGGAATCGGTGACATCCGGATTATCCGACAGGGTTGTGCCCACCGTGATGCGCAACCGATCCTTAAAGAACGCTCGGCTGATGGATACATTCAAATCATTCGTTCTACCTCCGGTGTGTGCGGTCTGTCCGCTACTGATGTCTATATCCACGAGTTTGCCCACTTTGGAGTTAGCCATCGCGGCATTCAGTCGGCTGTTGATGATCGACGACAGGGCATATCCCGAGCGCTGTGCAGCTACGTTGCTTTCGCCTACGTACATACCCGTAGCCAACAGCGTTGCCGCCAAACCTTCACGCGTATCTTCGTCGATGGTTTCGAGCTCACGTGTTACGGCTTCGTCGTGGGGCGCTTCGAGGAAGAATCCGATACTACCTATACCAATTGAATCCAGTTCGCCGTTGACGCGCACGCCGGTGACGAAGTCCACGCGGCGCGTCTCTTCGTCCTCGGACTCGACGTCGGCTTTGACTTTCTGCGAGGCGGATATATTGAGCTCGGTTTTTCCGATGGGACCGTTGAACGCCACATGGCTACCTGAATCGACGTGGAAAGGCATGATCGGGTATGCCTTGGGTGAATAGCGCACGAAACCGTCATCGACATTGATGCGTCCGCCGAGATCCAGCGCACCGTCCGCTACGCCGTAGCGCACATTGACCTTTCCATGGGGCTTGACTTGTGCGAGGTTCTTCTTGTCAATCGGATAGGTGATGTCGGTAACCGGCAGAAGTGTCACATCGACATCCGCTACGATGCTATCCAGCGGACCGGTAACACGACCGTTGATATCAACTGCCAGTTCACCGTGCACGGGCAGCGGTCCGCCTTCGGGCAACTTAGCGGGAGCAAAACTATCCGCAGCCAAGCTTATATCCACATACATACTATCCAGATCCAGACCGCCGGAGAGAGCCAGGAACGTGCTATCCGCACCATATATAGGCAAACCGTTGAGATCCACGTGGTTGTGATCCATCACGATAGGTGTCTCGCCCAAGCCGATAGCAACCTGATAGGGCTTGTATTCCACATTGACGCCAAGCGGTTGTACCTCGGCAGATATATCCGTTTTATTCGGCAATCCATCCACCGTTGCCGAAGCGCGCACTGCACCGCGGAGAGCTATATCGTCGAGCTTAACGAAACTCTCCACGATACTGAGCGGTATATCGTTGAGTTGAACGTCCGCACGCAAAGCATTCTCATAGCGCTCGGAGGGGAAGATCTGCATATCAATGGCGTGGCTGCCAAAGGCGAGTGAGTCGTAGGTGATGCTGTCGAGCGTGAGTCGTCCCGTGCCATTCAGCAGGCGTCCCTCACGCGTCAGATCCATACGGAGCGCCACATCCGTACTCAGGTCATGAAAACTCATGGCACCATCCGTAAGTGAGGTATTAGCCAGCAGTGTTGCATCCGTCTTGCCTTCGGTCATCTGTATTCCCAGAGATGCCTTCATGGGCGGCAAACGCATGGCGGTACTGTCTTCGGCATGCTCAATATGGGGCGTGGAGGCTTCCAGCGCCAGGTCCGTTTGGAGGGAATCGGAGTTGAGCGTGAGAGACACTTCCCGGATATCCAAACCCGTACTATCGATGAACGGCTGTATCGGACTGCCTTTGCGCAGCGTTATAGCAGCATCGATGTCGGGTATAAGCCGGCGAATGGTATCCAGCATTGTCAAGTCTTGCAGCGAGGTGAGGGGAGTGATGACGGCTGAATCGCTGACAGCATTGAGCAGGGGCTGAATCTCGTCCACGAGCTTCATCACGTGCATCGGACTGCGGGCGGTCACATTCAGACCTTGCGTTGCCAGATCCACCGAGGTGGCGGTATCCGTTGCGAAATCCAGCCGCAGACTATCAGCAGCCAAACGATTACCTGACACGCGCGCACGTACATTATATAGTTGCGCATGATAATCCACCGCCATCTGTTCGGGCGTCATAAATTCCGACACACGGAACTGATGCTCGGTCTGCGCCTGTACATTCAATGTCTCCTCACGCATCGTCACGGGCAGATGGAGCGTACCGGCAACGGTTTTGTTCGCAAGCTGAGCATCCAGCTCTATGCCCGATACGTTGATGTTGTCATAAATAGCGTCCGTGAGGTGAACATGCACCTTACTGCGCATTGCAGGCGATTTGGGGTCTATTCCCCTACCCTCTGCCTGTATCTCGCCTGCGAGGATAACGGGTGTGCTGTCTTGCGTAAACGGAGCAAGATTGACCCGATCGACATGCACCGTAGCGTCATAGGCTTCGTCATCAATGTCGTACATTGCGCGCAGACTGACTTGGCTGCCTTGGTACTCGGCATCGCCCGTCACATCCACACGCATCGTCTCCAGATTCAGCCTCGTTGCCGTGAGGTCAGCCTCAGCGCCCAACTCATCGGAGCGCACATGCAAGCCGCTACTGGTGATGAGGCTACTCGCCAGATCCACGCGGGCATTGCCGTAGATCGTGTCGGCAGGGATAGAGAGGTCGCCGAGACCAAAGCGCAGATTACCTATATCTATCCGGCGAGCGTCGTACAGGTTCGCGCCTACGTCGGCTAATACGTCCGGTGCCAGATAATCGGCACGGATATCCATATTCATCGGCGTGAGGCGGAAGTGGATGTTACGGATCTCGCCATCCGGCACATCAAACGCCATCAGCATCGGTGTGGTGTCCTTTGCCGTAGTATCCGGCGGAGTCTCCCTTAAGTCGATGCCAATATTGGCATCATTCAACCGAAGCCCGTGCAGCGGGTACTTGCCCTCGGCTATCACAATCTCCGGACTCTTTACGTCCAGCAGCCCTACGATAGCATCTATGCCCACCGCCTCAATCAGGTCGCCGGAGTGAAAGGTTGTTTGATCCAGCTGCAACTGCTCCACTTCGATGGGCAGGGAAGTAAAGTCACTGAATGGATTATCCTTACCTGCCGTCAGCACTTTGGCTTTGAACCGCAGTGAATGCGCATAAATGAGGGTGTCCTGTCCGCGATGACCGACAAACAGGCTGTCGATCGCAATCTCCAAGGGAAGGTCTCCCTTGCCTTTGTATGCGCGGTAGAGCACCATAGGTGAGTGGTGAAACGGCGATAGGTAGATGTTGCCGAGGTCAATGTCGTAGTCGGCTTTCTCGTTGGCGACGGCGAGACCTTTGTCAATAGCCTTTGAGCGCAAGGAAGGTACATACAGAACACTTGCTACTGCAATCAGCAGCAGCAATGCTATTCCCGACACTGCGCCCGTAAGCGCAAGCGGAATCTTCCATAATAAGTTCCACTTACTCAATTTTCATAAGGTCGCTTCGCGACGGTAAAGAGTTAAAGGGTTAAATTAGAAGCTTCTCTGCACACCGAATTTCAGTCCGTACAAGCCCGGCGTGAACTGGTTGGCAATCAGGTTACTCAGTTTGCCGGAGAAGATGATTACATCGTTGCTGTACTCGTTATGACGCCCATCGGGTGCATTATCGTTGTAGAAACGCGTCGTTCCGCTATATCCCAAACTCAAGATCGAGAAGAAGATTTGGAACGTACTCTTGCGATTGAACTGATAGGTAATCACAGGTGACACTTGTAATCCGTATGTCAGGCAATGCTTGAGGCCATCGTAGTCGGTACCTTTCACCGAACCTTCCGTCACGCGCGGAAATTCCATTCCGGTGTACAAGTGCCCTTCAATCCAGATTCCCACCTTGCCGTTAAACAAAGTTTTTAACCGATAGCGAGCATAGGGCGTCACTTCCCACGAACCGAGCATGACACGTATATCTTCCGAGTATTTGGTGCCATCCGTCCTTATGTAGTTTTGGGTTGTACGCAAGCTCTGATACGATCCGCCAAAACGCACACCTAAATGTACGCGCTCCTTCAAGCGCCAACCTATCTCCGGCGTCAGAGCAAACGACCAGCCGTTTTCCTTCTTGGAGTCTTTGGAGTCATGATGGAAGTATATGTCGAAGTTGTAACCGTAGTACAGTTTTTTCTTCCACAACGGCACCTCTACGACCGGAGCAGTTGCTAAAGCACTGTCTTCTGTAACATGAGTCTCACCGGCTATAGTCGCCACCGTAGCCAGACCTTCAGCAATGTGATTATCCTGCGCCATCATGGTGGCTGCGCCGAGAACTATTGCGGCTATCAGTATATATACTCTGTTCATAACTTTCGACTTTTGGCTAACTACTTTGAAAAAAAATAAAGCAGACTCGCGCCTAAATATCGCGAGTCTGCTTTCTAAAATTAATGTACTACATTTAATTCAATTTCCTCGTTGATACCGCGACGCAGCTCAACAGTTTTGTCTTTCCAGCCTCTCGAACCTTCGTCCCAAACCATGAATTTATATTTCAATTTGGAAACGGACAGAGAAATTTGGATTTTAGCAATGCCGAGGGCATTGGTTGTAGCATATTCCCATGCGTCATTCGTATCATAAGCGAGTTCTTCCGGGGAAGGAAGAATTTCACCGATGATCAGAGATGCCAAGTCGGCATAGAATACCGGACGTTGTGCTACAGGGAGCTCATCTGAGTCCTGTACATAAATGGTAATAGTGGATGTCTCGGTCTTGCAACCGGTGAAGACCATGGTCAGCATTGCGACCAGAACCAAAGCTAATTTTTTCATACGATTTGAATTTTGGGG
>CADBAZ010000089.1 GCA_902792835.1 uncultured Bacteroidales bacterium | reverse complement strand
ACAAGCATCGCTACCAAGTACGGCACAATTCCTATCGCCGTACCAAATCCGCCTTTAGCGCCCTCGATGAATGCGTCATACACGTTCACTTTCTTCACTACTCCGGCAATAATAAACCAGCATATAACGCCCAACAGCAACACGGCTGCCAGCACTGCTGACCATTTGCTCACCGTTTCCTGCGGGAAGTACATCGCTGCGGCTATTACGCCGCCAACAAACAATGTCAAACCGCCCAATGTACCCAATATTACTTTATCCAGCAGATTGATGCGCTGGATGATCGCTACAGCCACCACGCCTGTGATAGCGGCGAAATACGTTGCCAATAGTATAGGCAGGAACACATCCGCCGGATTAGCTGCACCTAATTGTGCGCGGTACGTCATGATGCTTACCGGCACCAGCGTCAATCCGCTCGTCACCAGCACCAGGAACATAATCATCGGATTCGATGCGCGGTTCTTGTCGGGGTTCGTCTCTTGCATCTCTCTCAGTGCCTGCAAACCCAGTGGCGTTGCGGCATTATCGATGCCCAACATCGTCGCACTGATATTCATCAGCATCGAGCCGAATGCCGGATGCCCCTTAGGCAGTTCGGGAAAGATCCTTGTAAAGAACGGACTCACACCCCGTGACAACTGATTCACTACACCGGCCTGCTCGCCGATCTTCATGATTCCCATCCACAGCGACAACACACCCGTCAATCCTATACTGATCTCAAAACCCGTCTTGGCGCTCGCAAATGTTGAGTCCAAAATAGCCGACATAATACTCCCGTCGCCCATCACCAGCCACTGTATGCAGCCCACCAGCACGGCGATCAGTATCAGTCCTATCCAAATATAATTCAGTGCCATAATCCTATATTGGTTATCGACCAAGCTTGGTCGATGTGCTTACTTCTCCCAGCCGTCGAAGATTTCGGTGCCGTATATGTTATTCTCCGTTGCATCATGCAGCGGCGCCCAGATCTGCGCAAAGAACGGATTCTGTTTTGCTACTTCATCCCAATGCCACGGCCGCTCACCGTCTTTTCCTCGGTACGGGAATGGCATATCTCCCGGTGCCCAATGTCCGCCTAACAAGATTAGTCGCGGCGTTGCTTCAAATGTCTCACCGCTCGCCGATTCCCACTGCAACATCGTATCCCACAATTCCAACCCCTTCGGTTCTGACTGCTGACTGCTGACCGCTGACTGCTGATTGCTGATCGCTCCCAAGCACTTCCCCCCACGGAAAGCTGCAGCCTTCTGTAGGTCTTTCATAGTCAGAGCTTCCATCGGTTGGCTCTCATCATAGCCGTGATTCAGCACCACTGCCTCGCGTGACGGATGACTCAGATCCCAGTTCTTCCACTTTGGTATAGCGTTGTATGCCTCCAGGCTGCCGTAGTATGCATGAATACGCGGCGCAACATTGTTCTTAATCCACCACTGCGTGCCGTGCTCTTTGCTGTATGCCATCTTGCGCATAGCCAGTTTGACGATATGCGGCACGAGTTTAGCCGCCTTCGTTACCCTTGCTATCTGTATGCCTTTCGGCACGCTCGGCGACTCAGCCATCTGCTTGAAGTACTCTTTCACAGGGATATTCGCGCGGAAAGGAACCAACTCATTCAGTTTGTCACTGTCCAGATACCACATGCCGTGGAAGTTCCGCGTCGTGAACCATTTAGCCTCGAATATCTGCTCGGGTCTGGGGCAACCTATGGCATCCAGCAGCAGGCACTCAAACTCGTAGTTCGACAACCGGTACTCCTCGCCCGAACCGATGTTATAGTAGTTCTTCCAGAACGTTTCCGGTACCTCGTCGCGGCATACGCCTTCCAGCAATCTGCCGCTATCTTCCACCGTTGCCCACTCCAGCACGCCGCGAATAGGTACGTGGAACATGATCGGGTCGTAGTTCTTCAGTATTGCAGGATAGAGTATTCCCGACTGCCGCAAACTCACCCAGTTCTTGATGGCTGAGTTCGTGATGATCCTTTCCGCCAGCGCCTTGGTGATACCGTAATGGTCGTATGCCGACACACAGATCGGATCACCTGTCCGTCCCCAATGCAGCGGCTCGCGACGATCACCCATCTGCGCCACACTGCCTACATACACTACCTTCGGCTGCTTGTCTTCCGGCTGTGCCAACACGGCATCACGCACATATTCCGCTGCAGCAATGTTCGTCCTGTACGTCGCTTTCGGACGATAATCCGCCGCCGGCGATACCATACCGCCCACATGCAGCACAACATCTGCGCCCGTCACTCCCCTCAGTACATCTTCATAGCGCGTCAGATCGCCCCACACTACGCTGAAGTTATCCGAGTATTGAGCCAATATTGGCTCAAGCAACTTCTTGTTCTTCGCACTCGGACGAGCCAGTACGCGTACATCATAACGCTCCGGATAACGCAGCAGTTCGCTCATGCCGGCTCTACCCATTGTGCCGGTTGCACCGGTTAAGAATATCGTTTTCTTCATATCACTTATTTTCTCTAATCTTTTTCCACACTTTAACTATATAATCGCGAGCGGAAGCTAACATCTGTCGTGTCGGGAATCGTTGTTCCTCAGCCAGTTCCTCTTCTTTATAGCGGTTCGCTACTTCGATATCATTATCCGTCAGTACCAGCAACTGATCGCCCTCTTGCAGCTCGCTCTGACCGGTCGGAACAAAGAAATCCTCGCCTCTGCGCACCATAATCACCAAGGTCTGTGGCGGCAGATGTATCTCACGCAGGTGGTTGCCTTCGGCAATCATCTCCCACGTAACCGCTATCTCGGTAGCCGACGACTGAATCTCTTCCGGCAACTCAATATCAAAGTGAACAAGTTTCTTTAGCTTGACAGGTGCCGTGGCTACATGCAACTTCCTCGCCATACTCGACAGACTCGTGCCCTGCGTCAGCAGCGAAACGATCGTGCACAGGAAGATAATGTTGAACATCAACTCGGCATGCGGCACTCCCTCTGCCTTACACATTACGGCGAAGATGATCGGTACTGCACCTTTCAGTCCTACCCAGCTCAAGAACAGTTTGTCTTTGTTGTCATAATTCTTGAACGGAATCATGCAAAGAAATACGGCTAACGGACGAGAGATGCATACCATCACAATACTGATGATCAGTCCGGCACACAGCACGTGCCAGTTCAACAGCTCGTGCGGATGCACCATCAGTCCCAACATCAGGAACATCACCAATTGCGCCAGCCACGTCAATCCCTCAAAGAACGACTTCGTCTGACGTTTCCTCGTGAACTTGCTGTTGCCTATTATCAAGCCGCCTACATACACTGCCAGATACGCATTCCCCTTCATGAAGTGCGTCACGCTGAAGATAAAGATGCACGCCGTGAGCACCATAATCGGGTACAACGACTCATTGCTCAGTTTCACGCGGCGCATCAGTTCAACCAACCCTTTGCCGAAGAAGAAACCTATCACTGTACCCATCACCAACTGGATAACGATCGTCTGCACGATCTCCAGCCCGCTTACTGCCGCTTTGGCTGTCGTTACGCCTATCAGCGTCGTGGTCAGCACGTACGCCATCGGGTCGTTAGCACCGGACTCCAACTCCAGCAACGGACGAATATTGTGCTTCAAACCTATGCCGTTCGTACGCAAAATGGAGAACACCGACGCCGAATCTGTCGAACTCATCGTTGCGGCTATAAGCAATGCCATGCTCATTGGCACCGTTGCCAGCGACTGCAACCAACCGAAGATGTAGAACAGTATTACACCCGTCACCACCGCTGTAATCAGCACACCGGCTGTCGCCAGTGTCACACCCGGAGCCAGCACAGGTCGGATATCCGTCAGCTTCGTATCCATGCCGCCCGAGAATAGGATGATACACAGTGCTATCGTACTCAACGCCTCGGCGGTTTCCGTCTTGATCATATACCCCACGCCATCCTCATTGAACAACGCACCGATACCGTCCGGGCCGAAAAACATACCTACTGCCAAAAACAGCAGCAATGCCGGCACGCCGAACTTATAACCGATCTTGTCGGTAAAGATGCTCGCAAAGAACAGCAGCGATAATATCAATAATACAACCTCAACTTGCATATATCAACTCTAAACACTAAACTCTCAACTATACAACTTCTTTCAGCTTTCAACTTTCAACTATTTCTTCCCCTTCTTCAATAGATAATCATCAATAATTTCAACGATATTCTCTTTCGGATACAAACCTTTCAGCAACATCGGTTTGCTTCCTTCACGGATATACAGCACTTGCGGAATACTGCTGATGCCGAACAGTGCCGCCAGTTCCCGCTCTCGCTCTATATCCACCTTATAGAACCGCACTTGGTCGCAATACGTCTGACTCAGTTCCTCCATAATTGGTGCCAGGCGCTTGCATGGTCCACACCACGTGGTATAGAAGTCTATCACACAAGGTTGGTCACCCTTGTATTTCCACTCTTTCTCGGCCGTATAGTCGAATATCCGTGCCTTGAACTCCTCGGTGGTCAGATACGTCACATCGTCTGCCACCATCGGTAGTACACTCCCTGCTACCAGCAATATACTAATCAGAATCTTCTTCATTTTTAATTTTGCATTTTTAATTTTTAATTTTGCATTTTCATAAACTCATGATACTCCTCCATCGTCTTTCCGTTACCGATCAGTGCATTGTTCTTCTCTGTTATAGGTACAATGCTTATTTGTCGGTTCAGTATCAGGGCTTTCATTTCTTCGCTTTCCATCAACATGCCGATATACCATATAGCTTCGTCTATCGACTCCAACCCGCTGATGCGCAATGTAGCGCCTGCACTGTATGCCGGCAGAGCTGTCAGGTCGAAGTCTCGGATCAGGAAGCGTGTGAAGTTAAACAGCGCCACTTCGTACAGCAGATTGTTCAGCTCCGCCTGTATCTCTTCGTCCCTTTCGTCTTTTGTCTTTTGTCTTTTGTCTTTTGTCTCACTCGGATATATCAACAGCACATAAGTCCCTCCGTCCCGTTCGGGCGAGAACTGCACGGTTGTATCGGCTTGCTCCTGCTCAACCTGCTGGTCTTCGCGTTTGGTGGTAAGCGTGGACACAGACCCGCCTTTCTGGCTCTCCATGCCTTGACCAAGCATCGCTAACATGTCGCGGCACATAGTCGCCAACTCCGAATCCGGATAACGGTTAATCATATCCCTCAGACTCTCCGCAAACGCCTCCTTACCTTCCGTACGGGCTTTCGCTACGGCGTTCAGGAAGAGGAACCGCGGCATCAACGGCGACAACGGATAGTTCTGCTCGGCGTATTGCGTGTTGGCTTTCACGGTCGCAAACTGCCCGATGCGGAAAGCGTTGTACGTCACTTCATACAGCGAGTCTTGCTCTACAGCCATCTGCCTGAGTTGGGCGAAATACTGCGGGTTAGATACTATTTGCGCCTGTTTGCTGTTGGGGAACTGAGTCAATATAGCCTGTCTATTCGCCTCTGCTTCTGCCGGATTATTGTTCTTGAGCGCATCAAGATAACGGATATAATATAGCTCCACACACCGTTGATCTTGCGGGAAACGGCGGCAGAACTCTTCAAAGGTTATATCCGCCTGCACGGTGTCCAGCAATCGGTCTTTGTAGATGAATATCATCTTAAACAGCGCATCGGCTATCAGCGAGTCGCTTTCGGCAAACTCTGCCGGTGTGCGCGGTATCTGCTGCAAGTAATATGCCGGATCATAGATATCCGTCACACGGGGTTTCTCTATCACCGCCGTGCTGTCAGCCGCTATGCTGTCGGTCGGCATGTCTATTTCTTCACCTTCCTCTTCGTTTGTCGGAGTCCACTCACCCGATGACGCCTTGCTCTTTCTGCGCCAGTTGTCTTCTAGCGGACGGTTGCCCCACTTGCGCGTAAACTCCTGTTTGCCGTTGCGCATCAGTTGCGCGTTGTAGAAGTACCACTCTGCCTTGGCGCCAAATGTCGGGTTGCCGATCATCTTCGACGTGTTCACTGTACTCAATCCCTGATCACGCGACTCACGTTCACGTTGCGCAGCTTTGGCGGAATCCTCTGCCTCGGCTTTCCGCAGGTCGGCTACAACCTGCTCGGCTATCTTCAGCTGCTCTTCCTCGCTCAGTGTACTCAGTCGCTGCAGCGAGTCTTGCAGGGTAACCATGTTATACTCCTGACTCAGTTCGTCCAGCACCTCGGATAGCAGACGTATGCGCTGATAGCTGTCCGACTCTGCCGGCAGGATCGTTATCGCCTCGCTGTAGCACGGCGCGGCTTTTGTATAGTTATGCTGAATATAATAGATATCTCCGGCTTTCAGTAGCACAGCGGCTTTTTCCATGCCGTTCTTCTCGCTCTTCTCTATCGCCAGTTCGTAGTTCTCCAGAGCGTGCACTGTATCGCGTTGTGCAAGGTAGATATCGCCTATCGCGCCATACACCACATCCAGTTGCTCGTGGTACTTGTAGTTCTTCGCCATGTTCTTGAGCTTGCGCAGCGACTTCTTTCTGTCGGGTGACACCAGTGCCATACGGATGCGTGCATTGAAATGGGTGACACCAGTGCCATACGGATGCGTGCATTGAAATCCATCAGTACAGGCGGATACAGTTGTACGCACTTCTTGTAGGCGTCGTATGCCTCGGCAGGTTTGCTGTCTTTCTCATATAACTGCCCGAGCACGTAAGCGAAACGCGCACGGTTGCCTTTGCGCTTCTCGTCCGGCAACGCGAGTTTGACGAGAGGAATGGCTTCTTTGTACTGTTTCGTCTTGAGTTTGATATCTGCAGCCGTCGAAGCGTACAGCGAGGCGTGTTTGCGCTTCAGATTATCGGCTTGCACCTTACTGAGCATATCTTCCGCCTCGTACAGCCAACCCATTTCGGCGTAGGCACGCGCAACCCACAACACCCACAACTGACATTGCGCCACTACATCCGGATCGTAATCGTAATGCCGGATCACATAGTTGAATGTTCCCACCGAACCGAGGAAGTCCCCTTGATGGAATTCCGCCATACCGAGTAGCACCCATGCTCCCGCCAACTCTTTGTTGAACTCCTCTTGCTTGAGCCAGGCTTTGTATTTCGGGTCTTTCGAGCGCTTGGGATCGGGTTTGGGTTTGCTCTTGATCGAGTGTAACTTGATGCACTTGCGGCACTTCTCGATCGTTATATCCATCTTCCCCTTCGACGACTCTGCCGCCTTGTGGTCGGATACAGGGTACAACGGCAACATCTCGCCGTAGTTGTCCTCATGCGCCGTAGCTATCTGTTGCAATCCCTCGTCAAAGGCGTTCTTGCCGTTGAACTGGATGTTGTACTTCGTCTTCGTCTGGTGATACAGACGCGTCGCACCGGTGTTCTTCTGTGTCGAACAACCCGTCATCAGCAGAACCAATAGCCCTGCCAACCCAATTCCTATAAACTTTATACTCTTCAACTTTCTAACTTCTTTCAACTTTCAACTATCTCAAACTATCTCAAACAACATCAAACTATCTCAAACAACCTCAAACTACCTCAAACAACCTCAAACTACTTCAACCCCTTCACATGCGAAGGTGCAGCCACAAATTCCTTCAAATAATTCGGCTCAAAATAGGCTATACCCTTGCCGTCAATAGTTCTAACTAAACTTTCAACTTTCAACTTTCCACTTTCAACTAAATGAGCCGCCGCCGCACCGGTCGGCACAATCCCGTCTATCCAGCGTGCATTCTTGTGCTTGATCACCGCCTTGCATTTCTCCGCACCGTTTCCGCAGAAATACACTACGTGTTGATCCAACAGTTCCTCAAAACTATGCTCGTCAATCACCTTCGCCTTCAACGCTTGCACTACTTTCAGGCTCTCAGCTCTTGATTCTCGGCTCTCTGCCATTTCGTACACTTCGCAATACACCTCCATCCGCCGTGCATCAATCATCGGACACACCAATATTTCTCCGTGTTCTTCCGTGAAAATCCGTGTTCGTATATTTTCGCCTGCGCTATATGCAATAACTGCTAACGTGGAAACCGCATACAGCGGTATATCCAGCCCGTAGCACAGCCCTTTGGCGAGCGATGCGGCTATGCGCAACCCCGTGTATGACCCGGGTCCTTCAGATAGCGCTACGCCCTCAATCGATAAACCTCTTTCCCGTGCTTCTGCCTGCAACTCCTGCACATACGTCGGTAGCAGCGCAGCATGATTGCTGCCGCTCTTGTTGATGCGCTCGGCTATCACCTTGCCGTCCTGCACCAACGCTGCCGAACATACTTCCGTCGAACTGTCTAAACCTATAATAGTCATCGTTTTATGCGTTATTTCTATGCGTGCACGTAACACATGCCTATGCCGCGCACGACAAAAAGCCTACAAAATTACAAAAAAAATCCCACATTTGCAAGGAAATGCGGGATTTTTTTTACAAATCACTCAATATTTCTGCTCAACGCACTTCTACACCGAGCATATTCACTGCTTTTCCGTCACGGATGATCAGCACTTGACCGTCACGAACAACCTTCTGTGCCTTAACGGCAGCAGCTACATTCTCAACAGCTGTTTCATCGTCAAACTCAGCGCGTGCCGGCTCTTCATAACCTTCAGGCATAACAGCACCGAAATCGTCAATGCAGAAGTATGCCGGAGTATTCATGCCGTAGTCGCCGTTGTCGCTGCTGCTCAGGCTGAACTGCAATGCGTCAATTACGCCGAACTCGCCACTCGTTGATGTACTTGCCGTCAGCAGCCAGGTCAACGACTACCTGTGTGTTAACAGCAACGCCGTTGAACGAAGCACTGATAGTCAGACGGAACCAGTCGTCCTTGCCGAACTTCTTGGCGAAATCGTCGCCCTTGGTCATCGAGTTGACAGCGTAAGCTGTGTTGTTGATGAAGAAGCCCGGAACAGTACGATCTTTCTTCAACAGAATACTATCAATAGCCATATACGAAGGCGTCCATACGAGGAAGTTGCTGCCCTCATAAGCACCGCCCTTAGCCGATTTCTCAGCGTCAAGATACGACTCAAACTCGTTGTCCGACTTGTTCGACAGCAGGTTGCCGTAGTAATACGTTCCCCAATCGGATACACTAACCTCCTGCTGGAAGATGAAGTCTCCGCTCTCGAAGTTACCGGTCTCATTCAAGTGCAGAACGCTTTCTGCTTCCAATTCAATCTCCTCAAACGTAGCTACTTCTACAATATCGAACTCGGCACGTGCAGGCTCTTCATAACCCAGAGGTTTTGTTGCGCCGAAGTTGTCCATTGCGAAGTATGCCGGAGTGTTCATGCCATAGTCGCCGTTGTCGCTACTGCTCAAGCTGAACTGCAATGCGTCAATCTCACCCAGTTCGCTCAGGTCAACATACGTCCACTCGTTGATGTAC
>CADBAZ010000088.1 GCA_902792835.1 uncultured Bacteroidales bacterium | reverse complement strand
CAGGGTACGCACGGCGTACGCCATCACCATCTCCAGCGTGCGGACATAGCAGCGCATACCTTCGGAGCACGAGGCATCGAGGAACTCGATATCCTTGGGCTTATAGACGAGGAACGTGAGATCCTGAACCTTGTAATTAACGCGTGCGGCAATTACAGGATAGGGCAGTTGCAGCCCTGTCATGCGATAGACATCCAAGAGGGCTGTGCCGCGCTGGATGTCGTAGTACTGCTTGTTGTTTTTGCAGTAGATGGTTACTGTATTCTCCATATAATCGACGATATTTGAGGGTTATGGTGTTATCTGACCAAGCTTGGTCAGAAGCTATCGTTGTATCTGACCGAGGTCAGACCTTGAATTCGCGGGGTATGGGTGTCTCGAAGTGCACCACCTGCTCGGTGACGGGATGAATGAACTCGAGGATGCGTGCGTGCAGACAGAGGCGATCCACGGGCGAGAAGGTGTTGCCGTGACCGTACTTACGGTCGCCGACAACGGGATGACCGATGGAGGCGAGATGCACGCGAATCTGGTTGGTGCGACCGGTTTCGAGGTTCAGCGCTACAAGGGAGAGCGTGGCTTCTTCCTCGCTGTCGTTTACGTCTCGTTTACGTGTCGTTATCGTGTCGTTTACGTGTTTGACAGGACGCGTGCCTAACACTTCGTAGTGTGTGACGGCTTTTTGTCCGCCGTCATCCACGGGGGAAGAGAAGACCATTGCGTTGCGTTTGTCCTCGGTGAGCCATGTAGTGATCGTGCCTTTCTGCTCGGGCAATATGCCTTCGGCGAGGGCTATATAGGTGCGCTTGGTGACGAGTTGCCGCCAGTAGGTGCGCATGTATTCTTGCAATTGGGGCGTCTTGGCGAAGACGAGCAGACCGCTTGTCTCGCGGTCAAGTCGATGTACCACGAAGACGTTGTTACGCGGATGCTGACGGCGCACGTACGCTTTGAGAATGGAGAGTGCTGTCGTTTCTGCGCTGTCGGGGTTGGTCGGCACTGTGAGCAGCCCTTGTTTCTTGTTGACGATCAAGAGATAGTCATCTTCATATACGAGTGAGAGTTTGGGGTGACTGCCTGCGAGAGGATCGTGACCTCATCACCGGGATTGAGGGCTTGGTCGCCGCGCGTACATATAGCGCCGTTCACCTGCACGCGCCTTGAGCGCAGCAACTGTTTGATGCTGGTGACCGTCATGCCGCCGAGTTTGGCTTGCATCAAGTCAAGCAGGGTGGTGGTTGCTGTGGCGCGTAAGATGGTGTTGTTCTTTCGTTTCATGGGTGTTGCATGATCCGCCAAACTTGGCGGATGGCTGGGTGTTGATGATCCGCCAAACTTGGCGGATGCTTGGGGTTGCATGATCCGCCAAACTTGGCGGATGCATTAATAATGAGACGAGGCGAGCATGGTGCTCGCCTCGTTGCATGGTTAGTTACGCTTGCGGTTGCCGTAGCGTGACATGAACTTATCAACACGTCCGGCTGTATCAACCAACTTCGACTTACCAGTATAGAACGGGTGCGAAGTGTTGGAGATTTCCAGCTTGATGAGCGGATAAGTCTGACCGTCGATTTCGATGGTGTCCTTCGTGTTAGCGCAAGAGCGGCTGAAGAACTGTGTGCCATCCGACATATCTTTGAAAACTACTACGCGGTAGTTCTCGGGATGAATTCCTTGTTTCATAACTTTCGAATGTTTTTATTCAGCAGCTTCAGCTACTACGTTAATCTTAATGGTTGCCTTAACCTCGCGGTGGAGACGGGCTGTAGCCTCGTACTCACCAACTTGCTTGATAGGCTCAACGGTGATAACCTTCTTGTCCACGTCGATCTCCTGAGCCTTGAGGGCGTCAGCGATCTGCTGCGTGGTAACTGTACCGAAGATCTTGCCGTCTTCGTTAGCCTTAACGGGGACGTTGATTACTGTTGCAGCGAGTTTCTCAGCCAGAGCCTGAGCGTCAGCCAGGAGCTTAGCGAGTTTGTGAGCCTGCTGTTTGAGGTTCTCGGCGAGCTGCTTGCGGTTGCTCTCGTTGGCGATGATAGCCAGTTTGTTGGGCAGCAAGTAGTTGCGACCGTAACCGTCGCGTACCTTAACGATATCGTTCTTGTAGCCGAGGTTGGCTACGTCTTGAATCAAAATAACTTCCATGATGTCTTTCTGTTTTAAGGGTTCAACAAATTACTTCATCATATCGGTTACGTAAGGCAGCAATGCCAAGTGGCGAGCTTTCTTAACGGCCTGAGCAACTTTGCGTTGGAACTTCAGCGAAGTACCGGTGATACGACGGGGCAGGATCTTGCCTTGCTCGTTGAGGAACTTCTTGAGGAACTCAGGGTCTTTGTAATCCACGTACTTGATACCGGCTTTCTTGAAGCGGCAGTACTTTTTCTTCTTCTGATCCGTCTGTTTCGGGGTCAGGTAGCGAATTTCATCATTCTGTGCCATAATTAAGCCTCCTCTTTTTTAGTGTGGTTACGACGTTTTTCAGCATACTCAAAAGCATACTTGTCAAGACGGGTTGTGAGGAAGCGAAGCACGCGCTCATCACGAGTGAACTCAGTCTCGAGCTTTGCAATGAATGCCGTCTCTACATCAAACTGCAGAACGCAGTAGAATCCGGACGTCTTTGCTTGGATAGGGTACGCAAGTTTGCGCAGTCCCCACTCCTCACGGTTCAGGATGGTGCCGCCATTCTGCGTGAGAAGGTTCTCGAATTTGTCGACCGCTTCCTTCATCTGTGGCTCAGACAAAACGGGAGTAAGAACGAAAACGGTCTCATAGTGATTTACCATAATCTTTGATTATTAATGATTAAAAGTTAAACATTGCTCTGTGCGCAACGCCGGGCTGAAACGTCGCTCTGCGTTTTGCAGCACAAAAGCGTACAAAGGTACAAAATTATTTTTTTATTACCAAATCTTTCGATAGAAAAATGTCAACGCTTGGTAAATTTTGTCGGGTTTTGCACGTAAACCTTACAAACCGTGCTGGTTGCCCCTACTCTACTGCATCGATTCTAAAACAACGCAGAGACTTGTGCTATGACCTGTTCGGCAGGCAGATCGGGCGATAGGATGAGGTCGGGCTGCTTATTAACAAAGCCGCGGCTCATGGCGCTAAAGAACCCGCCACCGGTGCAGTTGAGCATGATATATTCGTCGGGGCGCACAGCACCGCTCTTGACGGCTTGGGCGAGTGCAGCCACCGCTACGCAGGCAGCCGGCAGCAGTTCGTAGCCCTCGAGGTTGCGATACTGCATGAACCAGTACATAATCTCCTCGTTGGAAGCAAGGAAACAGTCGCCGTGGCTCTTGACGAGCGTGTCGTACAATCCGCCGATGATGCCGTACGGCGGTTTGCGGTTGGAGAGCACCTTGGCGAGGATGGTTTCGGCTTGCCGGCGACCTTCTTCGGGCGCGAGGTCAACAAGCTGACGCGAACCGGCTTTCCATGAGTCGTACATGAGCGTGAAGGGTTTGTTCTGGGCGACATAGATGCGCATATTGTTTTTGCCGAACCGTCCGTCAGCCTCAAGGCGGCAAGCGTTCTCGTACGCAGCAATAGCACCTGTACCCGAGCCTACGGCTTGGAAGTACGCATCGGGAATACGTCCCGTAGCCTCAACGAACGAGAGCACGGTTGTGCCCATGCCGTCGCGGCGGGCAACGTTCTTTGCTCCGCCCTCGAGGAAGAAGTGCGGGTCTTGGGCAAGTTTCTCGCCCAGGGCGATAGCGTCGTAGTAGTCGCAGCCATGGGGGACGGCGATGAGTTTGACGCAGTCGTGCAACGGCTTGTGGAACCAGAGATCATGCAGGCTGTCCTCGGGTACGCAGATAACGATAGGAATGCGGTTGTCGGAGCAGACCTGCGCAAAGGCGCGCGCAGTGTTGCCGGCTGACTGCACGATAAGTACGCGCTTTTCATCTTTATCCATGCGCGCGAGCACGCTATATGCCTCGGTTTCCTTGAACGAGCAGGTGGTCATCTTCGCGCCGATCTTCGGATTCCAGCCAGAGAAAGTGATGTACAGATTCTCCAAGCCGAGGAACTTGGCGAGTTTGACGGACTTATAGGTTACAGGCGGACAACTGTTCTTGAGTGTGCGCTTGATAGGCATCCACTCGGCATAACGGTAGATGCCGTCGAGGTCTTCGCGAACGGTGAACTTGCGGTTGGCGTACTCGGCACGGATGAGCGAGGGCTCGCCGCCGGCAGGGTCGCTGAGTGTCCAGCCCCGGTCTTCGAAACGGTGGTTGTTAGCCACGTTGATGAGTTTGTAGGATGTGGGAGAGAATTTCATATATGTGATATTTAATGGCAGCCAAGATTGGCTGCCGACATTAGCTATGGGTAACTGCGTCAAGGATCTCGGCGAGGTCTTTGACGGGGCGGTCGGCGTAGCGGGCGAAGGTTGTCTTGCACAGCGGGCAGGCTGTGGCGATGGCGTCGGCGCGGGATGCATAGAGGTTGTTGAGCGCACCCTTGGTTATCGCCTCACGCTGCTGGTGGTTGAGCGTGAGCGAACCGAGCGATCCGCCGCAGCAGACACTCTCCGCGCGGTTCTTCTCCGCCTCGGCTATACCGGCTATGCGACCAAGGAGTTTGCGAGGCTCCTCGTACTTATTGCAGCCGCGCCCTAACTCGCAGGGATCGTGATAGACGTAGCAGACGGCGCTCTTATCGACTTTCAGTCTGCCCTCAGCGATAAGTTGATTGAAGTAATCGACGTAATGTACAACCTCTATACCCTCGAGCTTGTAGTGCTCGCGGAACATTTTATAGCAGATCGGACAACTGACGAGCAGAATCTTCGCGCCCGATTGACGAATCAGTTCCTCGTTGCGTTTGGCGAGTTGCTCGGCTTCCTCAATGCGTCCCGAGAGATAGAGCGGTCGTCCGCAGCATAAGCCTTCATCGCGATCCAACCATGTGGCTTCAATGCCGGCTTTCGCAAGAACGGACATCACACTACGCCCGATGGCAGGCGTGAGTTTGGTCATACAGCCGGCGAAGTAGGCGACGTTTAGGGGATTAGCGTTTAGCGGATTAGCGTTTAAGTCACCCCGCTGCGTGTTACTTGCGGGGACCCCGAGGGGATTAGCGGTGAGCGACGAGTAGTCGGGTTGGATGCCGTAGGAGCGTGTGGCGCGCTGCATGAGGCGGAGTTCGGGTCCTTCGACGCCAACCTGACAGACAGCAGTACACTTGCCGCACATCAGGCACTTGTCGCTGATCTCGTTGATGCGGCGTTCGTTATGGCGGCGAATCTGACGGGTGAGATAGACGGTGCAATCTCTGACGTTCGCGCGGTTAGCGGTCATGGGGCAGGCGTCAATGCAGACACCGCAGTTCGGGCAAGAAAGTACCTCGAGCCGTGCAAAACCTTTGCGGGCACTACGCACCTTGATTCCGGCATTACGCATCGGGATGAGCAGCATCTCCGCGGGGATGTGCATGTATCGCGAGAAGGGCAGCACAAGCATAAACACTCCCAACGCAATCGAATAGACCCACCACGTGGGCAGCATATTCAGGTCGTTGCCGAGGAATTGCCGGAAGAGCCAGTTGGCAGGGATAGTGAGGAACGAGCCGCCACTGATATGCGCCGTGAACGACTCCGCTAACAGTCGCAGCGGGAAGATTGCCCAGAGCGAGTACAGACCGATATTGTTCATCAGCGTAGGCCACGGCGTGCGGCGCATACCGAACAGACGCGAGTGAACGCGCTTGTACATCGCCAAGGCTATACCTATCAGCACAATCAACAGAAAGAAGTCCATGAGGAAGAACAGCAACGAGCCTTTCAGGGTCTGTTCGTTCTCGGCTACGAAGTAGTTGAAGAAGATCGGGTAATAGAAGATATTGATTCGTCCGGGCACAAACAGCAGCACCTCGATATGCCCGAGCACGATGAGCATAAACCACCCGAAGGCAATCGAGGAGTGCATGAAACCGAGGAGTTTGTTGCGTTTCCAGAGCTTGACGTGAATCAGGCAGTCGAGGAAGATGTCGCGAACGTTCTTGAGAGCGATCTTCGGGTTGATGAGCGAGAGGAAGAACCGCTGACGCTCCTTGTGATTGAGTTCAAACAGAAGACGTATAAACCCGATGATCAGGTAGAGGAACACGAACCCCATGCCCACCAGGAACGGTATAACGAACGGATGAAATCCGGAAGGTATGCGATCGATCATTATAGAGTTTGGCGATGGTGAGCAGCACATGGCGCGTATTGATGCCGCGCGGACAAACCATCGTACACTTGCCGCAGAGCATGCACGCCGACATCATCGGTCGCACATCCTGTCCGCGTTGGAGCGAGAGCAGCACTTTGCGCACAGACATACCCGTGAACGGCGCAGCGGTGCAGGTAGCCGAACACGAGCCGCAACTGATGCACAGTTTGGCTGTAGGCTCGACCTCGCAGAGCTTGTCGAACAGCGAGCAGTCAATGGTGTCGAGATTGATCGTGCCGCTCTTGTTGATAGAGAATCCGAAATCAATCATCGCTCAAGTATTTGTGGATGGCTAATGCAGCGGCGTTGGCTTCCGCTAAGGTCTCAGGGACAGTTTTCGTACCGGTGCATGCTCCGGCATAGAAGATACCAGGGCGGTTGGACTCGACGATGTGCATGACGTTGTCGGCACTCTTGAGGAAGCCGTCGTTGTCAATGTTCAGGTGGAGTTCTTTTGCCCAAGTCTGGGTCTCAACGTTGCAGACCATGCCGGACATGAGCACCAGCAGGTCGAGTTGCACCTTCAGCGGCTTGCCTTGCAGGGTATCTTCGGCTTTGACTTGCAGACGACCGTCAATCGTCTCGCCTACCTCCGATACGCGCCCGCGAATGAAGTGCACGCCGAAATCGCGCTGGGCGTTGATGTAAAAGTCCTCGTACTTCTTACCAAACAGACGCAGATCCATGTAGAAGCAGTAGATCTCTGCATCAGGATAGCGCTCCTTCATCTCGATAGCCTGTTTGATGGCAGTGGTGCAGCAGACCTTGGAGCACTGGCTGTTACCGGCTTTCAGGTCGCGCGAACCGACGCAATGCACAAACCCTATGGCGCGCGGCTTAGCGGGAATACGCTTGTCTTCCCTGCCGCGCATCCAACGCTCCAAGTCTGCGTTGGTGATTACGTGGTCATACACGCCGTAGCCGTACTCCTCTTTCTTCGCCGCCTTGAAGAGCCGGAAGCCCGAGGCGACCAGCACAGCTTTGGTGTGGATCTGCACGCCGTTGGAGAGGGTGACATCGTACTCGTGCTGCAGCAGACTGCGCTCCCAGTTCAGCACCCGTGTTTCGAGGAAGACATTGACGCCCTTGAGGTCTTTCGCCAGTTCGTCAATCACGTCTTGCGCGGGCGTCATGTCCGGGAAGAGTTTGTACCACTGCGACACGTGTCCGCCGAGGTTACTCTTCTGCTCCACGATGATAGGCTGGTAACCCAAAACCTGCAATTGCTTGGCAGCCGCCATGCCGGCTATGCCGCCGCCTATAATAACTACATTTTCTTTCATCTTAGCAACACTTAATTGAACTCGGCATTTCGGGACGAAGCAGGTCTTCCTTGTTCAGTCCCAAGTATTTGGCTTTTGGGTCGTACTCTACGCCCATCTTGTCAAGCAGCGGCTCAACGGCAACCTGATGCAGTTGCAGCCCCAAGTCCCAGGGATCGTAGCCGAGCACCAAACCCGCCAACTCCTCGTAGGTGAACACGGGTATGCCGTAGCCGTTACGTCCGTAGGTCTTGCCCGTCTGTTCGGCGATGACGTATTGCCAGCGGTCGAGGAAGTACGGGCATCCCGGGCAGTTCGTTATGATAGCGTCGGGATGATAGGGCTCCATCGACTCGAATTTCTTGTGGGTGTTCGCTACGCTGTAGCCTCGGTTGGCTTTGACGTGGTACTGACGGAATCCGTAGCCGCAGCAGTGGCGACGTTCAGGGTAGTCAATGACCTCGCCGCCCCAACTTTCCACCATGCCAGCCAGCACGTAGGGGTACTCGGCTCCGCCTACGCCTTTGTGCGGGAACATCTTCGCGTAGTGGCAACCTATATGCTCCACAATCCGGAGCGGCTCGCCCGTCTCGCGATTGATTAAGAGGTGCTTGGCTTTCTGACGAATCTGTTCGCGCCAATGAAAGATCAGGTCGCTGCTGTGAGCGATATACTTGGGTTTGTTGAACTCGCGCTTGCAGGCTTTCCACAGGTTCTCACGGATCTTCGCTTCCAGTTCGGGGAACTCGCGCCAGGTCTCAAGGGTCTCAACATAATTGCCGAACGATGTGATGCACGAGGGGCAGTAGTTCTCGTAACCCGCTTCGGTCATCAGCGCAAACTGACGAGCCACGATGGTCATCACCGTTTCCTGAGGAATGGTATCGCTGTGATAGGCTATACCGCCACAGGTCGTGTGGTAAGGGTTCTCGTAGATATCTTTGCCTAATACGTTTCGGGTTATCTCGGTGAACATCCGTTCGCTGGCAGGGAAGAAGTTCTGCCGGATGCAACTGCGCACATAGTACCAGTGGTCATCAGGTATCTCCTTCTGGTAATCCGACCATATCTCTTGTTTTCCGTCCTTAATCATAACTCAACTGTTAAAGTGTTTATCCGAGCAGTAGTTAAATGCGTGTTGTTCATACTCTTCGAGGGTCATTCCCATCTCCTTGGCTTTCTTGGCGGAGCACTCTTCTACCTGCTTGATGCGCTCCGTGCCTCCTGTGACATCAAAGATCGCCTGCAACTCATCCAGTGCCTCTTGAGGGACTTTGCGTAGCACGCCTGCGCCCTCTTTCTCGAAGTTCGCGCCCAAGCGTTCCATCGATTGCTCCAAGTGCTCCAAGTGCCACTTGAATACCGGACCTGACTCCATGTGATCCTCCCATTTGAACGAACGCGGATAGACGCAGTAACCGTATTTGAGGATATTTCCCGTCAGGGCATGTGTCAGCGGCAGCACTTGTCTGCCTTTCTCGCTCTCCACGAAGTAGCCGAGACGAATACTGAGTTCGCGCAGCGCCATGATCACCAGCCCCGGACCGTTCTTGCGCGGACAACGCGTCACGCAGCTCATGCACTCGCCGCAATACCAGATCGTATCGGATTTGAGCAACGCTTCTATCTTCTCGTCGTCCTTGGTCTGCACGATGCTCACGATCTTGCGCGGGTCGTAACAATAGAACTCCGCCGCCGGACAAACGGCAGTACACGTGCCGCAATTGATACACGTGTGAAACCCCTCCTTGAAGCGGTAGTCCTTCATCAATTCATCAAATAGATTTTTCATACAGCACTTATATGTCTTCCTATCCACGCACACAAGGCGGGAAACCAACGTTTGATATACACCATCATCAACTCCGTTTTGCCGACATACACCTCGCGTTTGCCGCGGCGTATGGCGCGAATGATCTGCTTGGCAGCCTTCTCTGCTGACAGTCCTCCGGCTTGCCCGGGATCCATCACGCCGTGCGCCTTGCCGCCCTTGTCGAGCGCACGCAGGGAGATAGGTGTGTTCACCCTACCCGGGCAGACGATTGTCACACGGATACCCCGGTCGTAGTTCTCGGCTTGCAGGGTCTCGAAGAACCCGTACAACGCGTGCTTCGACGAACTGTAGGCGCATCGCAGCGGAAAACCGAACAGACCGGCAATAGAGGTCGTAACGGCTATATGTCCGCCGCCTATGGCTACCATCCTTGGCAACAGGTCTTTGGCTATTGCCACGGGAGCGAAGTAGTTAACTTCCATGATCTGGCGCACCATCTCCATCGAGGTGTCTTCGATGGTTGTGCGCTGGCTGATGCCGGCGTTCAGAAACGCTATATCCACCCTGTCAAACTCATCCCACACACGTTCCGTGAGTGTAGCCACCTGCTCGGCATCTTTCAGGTCACACGCCACGACGCGCACCTCTGCTCCGGCTTGGCGGCAACGGTCTGCCACGTTCTGCAACCGCTCGACAGACGAGGCTGTCAGCACCAAGCGCATCGGAGCAGACCGGCTGCTCTGACGCGCGTATTCAAGGGCACAAGCTTCGCCGATGCCCGATGACGCTCCTGTAATCCAAACAATCATCCGACTTTCACTTGCGGAATCTCCTTGTCGTACTCACCGCGAGCAAGACGCTCCTTGATGTCCTTGAAGGCTGCCAAGGTGTAATCGACGTCCTCGATGCTGTGCGCTGCGGTAGGGATGATACGGAAGATGATCATTCCCGGCGGGATAACCGGATATGTCACGATCGAGCAGAATATATGATAATGCTCACGCAGATCCACTGCGATGTTCGCAGCCTGATTGATACCTGCCAGCATGTGTACAGGCGTTACGCAAGCCTCAGCCGGACCGATCTCGAAGCCAAGGTCACGGAAGCCCGTTTGCAGTCTGCGGGTTACTTCCCACAGACGCTTGCGCAGCTGGTCACCCTCGGGGCTGTCGATGATCTCCAGACGCTTCAAGCAGCCTTCCACGATAGGCATAGGCAATGCCTTGGCGTACATCTGCGAGCGCATATTGTACTTGAGGTAGGTGATGATATCTTTCTCCGAAGCGATGAATCCGCCGATGGTAGCCATTGACTTGGCGTACGCACCGATATACAGATCCACGCCGTCCATCACGCCGAAATGCTCGCTCGTGCCGCGACCGTGCTCACCCATCACGCCAAAGCCGTGGGCATCGTCGATCATCATGCGGAAGTGGTACTTCTGCTTGAGGGCAACGATCTGGTCGAGGATTCCGAGTGCGCCGGTCATTCCGAACACACCTTCGGTGATGAGCAGCACACCGCCGCCTTTGTTATCCGCCTCGGCGCAAGCCAATGCCAGCACACGCTCGCAATCGACTATGTCGTTGTGTTTGAACTTGTATTTGCTGCCGATGTGCAGACGGATTCCGTCCAGCAGACAGGCGTGCGCCTCGGCGTCATACACGATCACGTCATGACGGCTCACCAGCGAGTCGATGGCGGAGAGAATTCCCTGATAACCGAAGTTGAACTCAAACGCAGCCTCTTTCTTCTCGAACGCTGCCAAGCGACGCTCCAGCTCCTCGTGAAGCGCGGTGTGACCGGTCAGCATACGGCTGCCCATCGGGTACGCCATACCCCACTTGGCGGCTGCCTCGGCATCCACACGGCGGATCTCCGGGTGGTTGGCTAAGCCGAGGTAGTTGTTCAGACTCCAGCACAGCACGTCCTGACCGTTGAAGCGCATGTGAGCACCCAGTTCGCCCTCTAACTTGGGAAACGTAAAGTATCCCTCTACCTTCTCGCGGTACTGACCGATCGGTCCGCCCGTCGAGCTCTTGATCTTGTCAAAAATGTCTCTTTGCATATCTTTGTGATTTTAAGTTTCAACTTTTTGTTTCGCTACGCGATTAAGTATTCGGAACAGAATCTTCGGCAGCGGCTTCTTGCTGTTGCGTTTGCGCAGATCAAGATACCAACCGAGTTTCTTGACGATCGGTATCTTGTATGTTTCTACGAACTCTATCAGGTTGCCGTCGGGATCTTCGATGTACGTGAAGTGCCCGGACGCTTCGCCCATGTCGAACACCTCGCCCTCGGGACAACTGTCCACGGTGAACGGATGCCCTTTGCTTGCGCAGAACTCGCCCAATGCTTTCATTCCGGTGACGTCAAAGCATATCTGTATGAATCCCGGGTCACCCCAGAAGCGTCCTTCGTAGATCTTCCGCGGCGTGCGGTCGAGTGCCTGCACGAGCTCGATAAAGCTTGTGCCGAACACCTCTGCAAACGCACCTTCGCGCTTGGCGGATGTGGTCAGCAACACGCGGCGGAATCGTCCCTCACCGCCCGGCAGTGACGCGAAATCGGCAAACACATCGGTCTGGTCATACACCACCTTGTCATAGCCCAACACCTCGCCGTAGAAGCGGATGGAGCGCTCCATATCCGTCACGCCGACCATCGCTCCGGCTATACCGCCTGTTAAGATGCCTTTGTCCACAAACACCGCATCCGCCTGTTCCACGATCTGGAACAGGTTGCCGTACAGATCCTTGACATAGAACGTCGGCTTCCCGTCGGGCTGATTGCTGATGGCTGAATGCTGAATACTGATTACTGACTGCTGATGGCTGACTGCTTCGTAGAAACCCTTCACATCCCTACAATTGATCTTCGCGCAGAACGTGCCAAGGTCGCCTATCTGCACTTCGAATGCGCATGGCTGGGGTTTGCGCTCGCTGTACTGCCATATCTCGAACCCTCCGCCGCCTTGCATGTTCATCGCTATGCAGGCGTGACGTTTCTGGGGCTTATTGCCGGTATAGGGCAACATACGTTCGGCTACGGTATCGTCCTCGAGGATCTTCGTATCCGCTCCGAACACCCGTATCATCCAATCCCACGTCTTGCGGAAGTTCTCTGTTCCGATCCCGACCTGTTGTATACCAGATATAAAAAAGTTTTGCATATATTTTTAATATTCAAATTTCAAACGCCACAAAGTTACGAATTATTTTTCGAATTTGCAAATAATTATAAAAAAAAATGCTATTGCTATTGCAAATTTCAAAAAAATGTTGTATCTTTGTACGCTTAAATGAAAAATTGATGAAATGAGAAATTTATCAATCAAGATTCTTGTTATTGTTCTCGCAGGCGTTTTGTGCTCATGCAATCAGAACGAACCGGCGCAGAAAGAGTACTTCACGTTGCAGGCGTATGTGCAGGACGTGACGGATCCTCAGTCGGCGAACTTCATTCCGGTCAGTGACCGTATAGCGACGTTCGACATGGACGGCACGTTCGTGGGCGAGCTCTACCCTACGTACTTCGAGTACAACCTGCTGGAGTACCGCGCACTGGACGATGTCACCTACCGCGACACCTGCCCGGAAGATGTACGGCAGACGGCACAGGAGATCCGCGACTTCGTGCGCAACGGGACTAAACTCCCCGAGCACTTCGACATGAAGCACGCCTATGCAGCCGCCAAAGCGTACTCCGGCATGACAATAGCCGAGTTCGACAGCTACGTCAAGAACTACGCCAAGAC
>CADBAZ010000087.1 GCA_902792835.1 uncultured Bacteroidales bacterium | reverse complement strand
GAGTTGTTCTGCTCCCTCGCTTACTGCAAGAGGCGTAGCTTTGCCTCGTCCGGGATCTTCGTCCAGCCACCACTCGGCGGCTGTGATTATACCTGCACCATGACCGGGGAGTACAA
The DNA here is from genome assembly GCA_902792835.1 of uncultured Bacteroidales bacterium. Classification (GTDB taxonomy): domain Bacteria; phylum Bacteroidota; class Bacteroidia; order Bacteroidales; family Paludibacteraceae; genus Colicola. The sequence continues at coordinate 6,647 of CADBAZ010000087.1, read as the reverse complement.
CAAACGTGTGTGTGTAGGTCTGTCCCCATAGTTCGTCTTGCCTTGCCCGCACGCCGATGGTATGTACGCCCGCCGAGAGCTGGTCGGTCAGCACGGGGATAGTCACCTGCGTGTCGCTGCCTGTAGCAGCAATCGTTGTGGCTTTGCCTCGTCCGGGATCTTCGTCCAGCCACCACTCAACACCGTTCAAGGTGCCCGAGCCGTGTCCGTGCGGAACGAAGAACGTGTGTGTATAGGTCTGTCCCCAAAGTTCGTCTTGCCTTGCCCGCACGCCGATGGTATGTACGCCCGCCGAGAGCTGGTCGGTCAGCACGGGGATAGTCACCTGCGTGTCGCTGCCTGTAGCGGCAATCGCCGTGGCTTGTCCTCGTCCGGGGTCTTCGTCCAACCACCACTCGACACCGTTCAAGGTGCCCGAGCCGTGTCCGTGCGGAACGAAGAACGTGTGTGTATAGGTCTGTCCCCACTTTCGTCCTTGCGCAGTCCGGATACCCACAACATGTATGCCTGCACTGAGGCTTGCTGTGTTCAGAGTGAGTGAGCCGTCATTACCCGAAAGTGTCAAAGCCGTAGCCTTGCCACGTCCCGGATCGCTGTCAAGCCAATACTCCGCACGTTGCGCATAGAGTGAAGACCCAAGCAAAAACGAGAGCAACAGACCATATATGTATGATCGTTTCATAGTCGTCAATGTTTGGATGGTATTACTCGTTGTTTGCTTTTACCTTGAACGTGATGGTGAGTTGGTCATCAGTCGGCGTAGCGGGTGCTTTAACATCGTAGATGTAAGGCAAGCCTTGCGGACGTCCGTAAATGATGAACGGCCACGAACCGGCAAACGCGCCGCAGTCCTCGCCTTGGTAGGCTTTGTTCTTGGCTACCGAGCCTTCCTTCAACTGATAGTAAGTCTCTTCCGCATTATCGATTTTGGTGCATGTAAAGGTGTTGGCAAGAGTCGCTTTTGCGAAATAGTTGTCCGTACCGTATTGTGCCAAAATGGATGCATCTACCAGATCCGGATCAAGCGAGAAGACATTGTTATGCACATTGCAGGTGCTTATTCTGTTAAACTCAATCAACACCGAAGATCCTCTGTCGGGGTTCTTGTTGATCACGATGTTGTCGCGAATAACCGAATAGTCAGCACTGATAGCCGAATAATTGCTGTACATATCGCAAATAATCGTATTGTGAGCAATCAATGCCGATGTATTGCTACCTGCATTAACGATTACGCCATAGTACAGACTTGCAATGATGTTATTCTGAATGTCAATATTCTGAAGTTCAGAACCCGAGAGATCAATGGGGGAATTGCCGGAATCGTAGAAGCTTGCGCTAAAGAAATTATTACGCACAGTGATTCGCCTCATATAACGCGGGTTGTGATATAACCTGCCGATGTAATTCCGTTCAATAACCAGATCCATACGTACGCCGTAATAGTCACCGTCAATAAACATATTTTTGACTTTTAGACCAATAATGTTGAGGGTGTCAGCCTTAACGTGCATTATGGCTGGGAAATGAGCTTCTGCTATGGTGCTCGTGCTACCGAAAGCGCCTTTGAAACCAAATCCCGGACCTAAGATGGTCAGGCAGTTCTTGGTGATATAATTTTCATCTTCATTGGTGTACAATCCCGGTTCGCAATACAGCGTGTCACCTTTAATCACCTTTTTTGCATCGCAGGCGGCTTTCAGTGAAGTGAAATCAGGTTTAGCAGCCGCATTAGGATTGATTCGCCAAGTTTTGGCACTTGCAACGACGCTCACAGTGAGCACCGCTGCCATAAGAATGAACTTTTTCATACTCGTTTGGTTTTAGTAGGTTAATTATAAGGAGTTAACTATAATGTTGTAATGTTGTATGAACCATACTTGCGAATTTCAACTGCAAAGATACGAAAAATATTTCAAATTAGCAAATATTTCTATCATTTTTGCTATCTAATCTTTCTCTTTTTTTGCAATTTCCTAAAATATTTGCATTTATCAAATTTTTTTCGTATCTTTGTACTCGAATTCCGTTCAGAGGAGATTTTCCGTTCCCTGTATCGGATTTCAGAGGTCTATGACATGACGCATACAGTCGCGCTCCGTTCGGTTTCCCAGAGCGCATCGCTCTAATCCTAGACCTTTATCAATCCAAACTTGTATAATTAACTGTAAATAAATACATTATAAGTCATGTCCCGACATCTCAAATCTGATGTTATCCATCGCCTTCACAGCACTATTGCTGAGTCTTCTCAGACCTCTGCTTCGTGTGGTGTCTCTTTCTGTGCCCGTGGCACGCGTTATCTTGATCTCACCGATGCTATCGTCTATTACCGTGGCCGGGTCAATACCCTCAAAGAGGCGCGTCATTACCGCAAGAATCTCATCCTTCGTCCCTCGCGCTCGCCTCGCTTCAAGGGTAAGCACGTTCTTTATACCTGCCACATCCCCAAATCTTGGTCAGCAGCCTGTGTCGCCAACCGTGAACTCATCAAACTCGCTCAGTCCCGTGCTCACGCCATCGAACGTGATCCCGTAGCCCGTGCCGAGTGGGAGCCTCTGTACTTTGAGCACAAGGCTAATCCCGCTCCTCATCCCAAGCCCTACAGCACCATCTATCACTTCATCTATAATGCTATATATCAGTCTCTTCGAGCCGAGTACCTCGCCGCCCGTTCTGTCCTCATTGCCCGTGCCTCCCGCCTCGCTCACTCCATCCACCCCTGTAGTAAGGTTAGGCGTTCTGTGCGCGCGATTTCCATGAGCGCGTCTCTCCCAGCGTCTCATCCCATTTCGTCCATTGCGCCTGCATGTCATGCAGGCATCGCGCCTGTGAGGCGCGCCAATAATTCAGTAGGTATTTCGTGCATTTCGTGCGCATTCTTGCGCACGAGAGCAGCCGGTCATATTGTTTCCGCACGCTCCCGTCCCCTCATCCGTCTCCCGATTGCTGCATAGCCGCTACAATATAATCACCTCCGTAATGATGTATCGACCATATATGGGCGATCAAAAAGTATCAGCGACTCTCGCCGCTGATACCATTCATACGTCCGTGTGTATAATTTCTCCGTCCGTTTTGAGTGAATTATATTCACTCTCTTACTTTATATTTTTCTTCGTATTTCAGGCGGATATAATCCGCCGCCCCTTTACTTCACTTCTTGCCCTTGGACGGTGTAGGTCTTATCGCCGCGGAGGATGAAGAGTTGACAGAACATTCTACGATAGACAAAATCCATCTCTCACTCGCTCATTATATCCGTGCGGTAATATACCTCGAGACGAGGCAATGGCAGTAGCCACACGCATCAGCGATTAGTGCTATACTAACGCACCAAACGGACAGCCATGCCCCAGTAGCGCATGCCGCCGTCACGCCTCGGCATGAGGCCGTTGAATTCATCGTAAAAGAAGTAGTACACGTAGTCCTCATCGCCCGTCGTAGACGACCAGTAGCTAACGCTCGAACCACTAATGGACACTTGTGTGCCGTAGTAGCGGGAACCCGCAGCAGGCAAAAAAACTGCACCGGCAGCTTCGAGCTTAGACCATCCAAGGGCGGAATAAACATTTGTGACCCAATCATTTGCCTCTGCAAAGAAAGTAAAACCTATCGGGAGAACAAAATCATCAGGTAAGAGGATGTAGCCGTGTACACCATTAACGGTTGCTTGACAACGAAGATTATAGGCATTAGTGCGTTTATTGCACAAGTAGTGCCACTCATCTGGAGTTAGTGTTCGCCATTGATTGGGAGTATTGCCTCCATTCGAAATTGCGTTCACTCCCCAATCTACAAAAGTGCTGTAATCGTTGTAGTCAGTGCTCGAATTGGTAGGATTATTGCCTGTTCCCCAGCCAAACAAGTCAATCCAACCACTATACGTGCTGCTGATATTGGAGTTGTCACTGCCTATCAAGTCATATTGGTGGTCGGCAAAACGCCATGTGTTTGTAGATGCTTGATACTGCAGATTACCTTGTGAGAAGAAAATTTTGTCACCGTTTGCATTGATGGTGAACGCCATAGGAGTGTAGCTGGGTTCTACAGGATCATCAGACGGCGCAACCATACTGATACTGTCGGCCTGCAGAACAGAACCATTACTCAGATAGATGTAGAATTGTGCCGAAACGCTTACTGTCATCATCAAGGCGATGACTGCCATAAAGAACTTTTTCATAATTCGTATTATTTGTTTGTTAATTGGTTACCTTGAATATCGTATTCGAGAACTGTGCCGTTCTGCACTTGCAAGCGGATAACAACCTGCCCCTCGCGTATTACTTTTTCTACACTACGGACAATAGGTGTTTCTGTGCTTTCAATAGCTGATATCTCATCTGCTGCGACCATTGCAAAGATGATACTCCTGACGCCGCTTACTTGAGACTCAGGAATATCTACCGACAACGACTGCCCGGTCTGCAAGACGATTAGATCCGATACATCAGTGGCGTCTAACTGCAGCACTTGTCTGCTTCCATTCGTGCCATGCACAATCATCGCCGGCACAAGAGAAGGAGTCTCTGCACTCACCATCACCGCCCATAGCAGCAATGGCAATAAAAGAATCTTTCTGTTCATGTTTTAAATAAATTTAGTTATTTTTCAATTACTATTTTTCTTGATAGGGGCAGAGGGATATTATATATGTTAAACTTAGATAATTTGGATAACGGAATGGATTTTTCTTGTAATAGAAGCTCCAACTCTGAATATTCATCATCGGAGATAGAATCGCTAACACGAATAGCCTCTATTACATCAGCCCATGGCATATCGACATCAAGGGATTTTTCGGATAGTGATGTATTATCTTCTAGGGATTTCGGAATGGCGAAATACCGTATTTCTTGCTCATGTTTGAATGCCGGACGCTTAAGCAAGAGAAGACTTAAGTAGCTATCTAAGTCAAAATTCGCAAATAACTCATCATGTCCTTGTACTTTATAGGATTTTCCTCCTCTATTATAATTCTTTCGATGAAGAATAATTATATGCTCTGCCTTAAGATTGTAATTTACTACTCCTTCATAGAAAAGAATCTGCTTTCGCAAATCCTTGATCTTTTTGCTATAATCCGAGAGTACATTTAACCATTTCTTACGATTAATCTTAATTTCAATTGTGGGTTTGCCCTTACTATACATTAACCACGAGGGCTCACTGTCCTTTTCCGATGTTGTACAAAAGGCGAATAGACGTGGATGCGTGTTAGTTGGAGCGTTTAATTTTGTCGAGAAATCTCCTTCGTAAAAACGTTTCTCAAAATTATCATCCCATAATGAAGGTTGCGCGAACCTCACGTTTCCTTTATCAAGACAAAGTGTAAAAGCGTCCAACGGCATGTAGCGATATAAAAAGTGCTTCTTAATAGGTTCCCCAATAGAATAAACATTAGGATGCTTAGTTTTTTTGATAGCTCGTTTATACATAACTGTTTCTATAATATAGTTTTTAAATTTTTTAGGTGCTGACCACACAATAAAAAGCGGGACTGCACTGTTGTTGTTCCGCTATCTGAGGCTCTAGCATTGCCTTAACTACTGAACAAACAACACTGAGCCCACGCTGTATGTATAAAATGTACGCATTACACATGTACATAATCATACACACTCATGAGCATCTTTGTGCTGCGTTGTTTTGGTAGTTGTTGAATTTGCTAGATCCCAGATAGCCAAAACAAAGCGCGTAAGACGCTTTTTATATGTCTTTTTTTTCTATGCTTGCGCATTATCCTCGGAGTGGGGACTCCTCGGTGCGCTTCGCTCGGAGTGCCATTCAATGCACTCCTTCACCTCATTTTTTTATCCACTGTTGAGGGCAGTGATCGCCTTCGACAAATTGTGCTATCGGATGTCGCAATGCGACATAAAGCGCACAATTGTCTTGGCTCTCCCCACCACGACAAGTCGTGTCGGGGACCCCGTATAGCAAGCGGGGATGTGTTATCCAAAGATATCCGAATGAGTTCCGGTTTGGAGAAACAAAAGAGTAAATAATTCATCGTTCTGCTCCCAAACCATCAGCCAATTGGGTTGAATATGACACTCCCATAGTCCGCGCTTGTTTCCCACTAATTTATGCGAGCGGTATTGCGCAGGCAACGAACCTGTTGTTTCTAGCAATTTGATTGCCTCAAACACAAGTTGCATACTCAATCCACGCTTTTGGCAACGCTTCAAATCTTTCTCAAAGCGCTTGGAAGTAAGCACCTTATACGTCATAAAGCAATACCCAATTTGTCAAACATATCTTCAGCAGACGCATATTCCGTAATGCGTCCGTGCTTGACATCATCCATCGCCTCCTTGAAACCGGCCGTTTGCATGACGTTGAATTTTTTCGATTGCCCAACGCGAGTTGTACGCACGTTAGCAACCTGCCAACCCATGCCACGGGATTGATGACGAAGAAAAGCGACATCGGTAAGCGGTAAAGTGACTTGTAATGTCCTCATTGCTGTTTCCATAACATTCGTGATTTTCTTTTTCGCCTGCAAAGGTACAAAAAATATTTGATATTTGCAAATTTTTTCTAATAAATGTTACTTGAGTACGCCGAGTTGTTTGGCGACCTTGATGAAGGCGTTGACGCCACGGTCGAGTTGGTCGCGGGTGTGGGCGGCGCTGACCTGT
>CADBAZ010000086.1 GCA_902792835.1 uncultured Bacteroidales bacterium | reverse complement strand
CCGATCTACTATGCCGGTCCGGCAAAGACTCCGGCAGGCATGGCGTGCGGTTCGATGGGCCCGACCACAGCCGGACGAATGGATCCGTACGTAGATGAATTCCAAGATCACGGAGGCTCGATGATTATGCTCGCCAAAGGCAACCGCTCGATTGATGTGACCAACGCTTGCCAGAAGCACGGAGGATTCTATCTCGGTTCGATCGGAGGACCTGCAGCTATCCTGGCACAGGAGAATATCAAATCCATTGAGTGCGTAGAATACCCTGAATTGGGAATGGAAGCCATTTGGAAGATTGAGGTGGAGAACTTCCCGGCATTTATCCTTGTGGACGACAAGGGCAACGATTTCTTTAAGCAATTGAAGCCTTGCGAAGGGTGCACGATCTTGAGTTGAGCGTTTAGCGTTTAGTGTTTAGAGAATGTACAACGAAGAGAGTTGGTTTAAGCGGATAAGGCAGAAACGTCGGTTGACGCTGATTGACGATGATACACTGCGCGAGTTCTGGCACATTCATGTGTCGGGACTCAGCGTGTTTACAGTTCTGTTCTTTATGTTCCTGCTGACTATCGGTGTACTGTCGCTACTGATTGTCTATACGCCGTTCAGGAATATCCTGCCAGGCTACTCGGCAAGTCTGCGTCAGGAGATCATCGAGGAATCGATGCGCATTGATTCGCTCCAACACACGATGGATCTGCAAACGCAGTATATCAGCGTGGTACGCGATGTGGTGGCCGGTGAGGTGCATAGTGACACGGTAGTCAGTTTGGACTCGTTGCAGATCATCATGCAGGAACAACTGTTGGAAGCCAAGAACGAGGTAACGGAAGCCTTCATCGCCGAATATGAAGCACGTGAACGCGACAATCTGCTGCTGTTTGATGCACCGACCACAACGCCGGTCTTCTCGCTCTACACACCTGCTCATGGCGTGATTGTCCGCTCGTACGCGCCGCATGAAGGCAGACACGGAGTAACCATCCAGACGCCGAACAAAGAGAACGTTTGCGCTACGCTGGACGGTACAATCGTATTTGTCGATGGCGAAGAGAATGAGACGTTTACCGTCATGGCACTGCATCAGAACTATCTGTCGGTGTATAGGAATGTCGGGCGCGTGCTTTGCCGCGTAGGCGATGCCGTACAAACAGGACAAACGATAGCGATCGTGCAGGATGGCACGCCGTTCACCTTTGAGTTGTGGAAACAGGGACAGGAGATCAATCCGGAGGAGATAATTGCATTTTAATAAGCAGCCAAGGTTGGCTGCTGCCAGATTATGAAACAATTAGCGATATTAGGCAGTACAGGCAGTATAGGTACACAGACCTTGGATATCGTTCGCGATAATCCAGAACGGTTTGGGGTGTATGCTATTTGTGCGAACCGTTCGGTGGATCTGCTTATCGAACAGGCAAAGGAGTTTCATCCTGAGATAGTATGCATCGCCGATGAGAGCCTGTACCCGCAACTGCAAGAGGCACTCAAAGATGAGCCGTGCAAGGTGTGGGCAGGTGCAGACGCAATCGCCGAGATGGTGACGTTCCAGCCCATTGACATCGTTGTGGCGGCTATGGTCGGATATGCCGGTTTGCGTCCTACCATCGAGGCCATCAAAGCCGGCAAGACAATTGCGCTGGCAAACAAAGAGACGCTGGTTGTTGCCGGCGAACTGATCTGCGAACTCGCAGCCAAGCATCACACACCGATCCTGCCTGTGGATAGCGAGCACTCGGCAATCTTCCAGTCGCTTATCGGTGAACAATCGGAGATAGAGAAGATTCTGTTGACGGCGTCCGGCGGACCTTTCCGTAACTTCACGCTGGAGCAGATGGCTACGGTTACTGCTGAGCAGGCACTGCAACATCCGAACTGGTCGATGGGCGCAAAGATTACTATCGACTCCGCGTCGATGATGAACAAAGGTTTTGAGGTGATCGAAGCCAAGTGGCTGTTTGGCGTGCCTGTGGAGAAGATTGAGGTGCTCATCCATCCGCAGTCGATCGTACACTCGGCAGTTCAGTTTGTGGACGGAGCTATCAAAGCACAATTGGGTGCGCCGGATATGCGCGTGCCGATACAGTTGGCGCTGACGTACCCCGAACGCATCCAAAGCAACTTCCCGCGTGCCGATCTCGCAGCGCTTGGCGCACTGACCTTCGACAAACCCGACTTGGCGCGATTCCCGAATCTTGGGTTGGCGTACAAAGCAACGAACCGTGGTGGCACAGTGCCCTGTGTGCTCAATGCCGCTAACGAGGTGGTGAATCTCGCCTTCCGTGAGCATCGCTGCAAGTTCCTCGAGATGTCGGAACTCATCAGCCGCGCCATGGACGATATGCCGTTCATTGCCAAACCGACGTACGAGGATTATGTACGCATAGATAATGAAACACGAAAATTTGTAAAAGAGTTATTATAATATGGCCGCAATACAGTGGATTCAACTGATAGTAGCATTAAGTTTTCTGGTCGTAATACATGAATTAGGTCACTTCTCGTTTGCGCGTCTGTTCAAGGTACGCGTGGAGAAGTTCTATGTCTTCTTTAATCCGAAGTTGTCGATCTTCCGCATGAAGAAGGTAGACGGTAAGTGGCGTTTTTCGTTCTTCGCACCGAACGTTGAGCCTGTCGTCATTGAGCAGACGGATCCTATTACTCACGAGGCAAAGAAGGATGAGAAGGGAAATATCCTCTATCGTCCGATGACTGATGAGGAGATAGCCGCACTGCCGGAAGGAGATTGGCGACGCGATCCGGATAATACGGAGTGGGGTATAGGTTGGATTCCGTTTGGCGGTTACTGCTCGATAGCCGGCATGGTGGATGAGACGAAAGCCGCTACCGATCTGCCCAGCGAACCACAACCGTGGGAATACCGCAGCAAGAAAGCGTGGCAACGGCTGCTGATCATTCTTGGAGGAATATTGGTGAACTTCGTTGCTGCCCTGCTGATGTTTGGTGCAATACTGCATCATTGGGGTGAAGATTCGCTGCCGCTCAGTCAAGTTGACCGTGGTCTATACTACGCACCGATCCTTGAAGAGGAAGGCTTTCGTCAGCAAGACCTGATCCTCAGTATTGATGGCGAAGAAGTTGAATACTTGGCTGATGCTGTGCAGGCAATTGTTATTGAAGGCAAACGCGATGTGGTCGTGTTGCGTGACGGAGAGCAGGTTAGTCTGCGCCTATCCGAAGATCTCGGCACGCGGTTCCTCGCGTTGCACAACGAACATGACCGTATAGAGCGCGCTAAGGCACACAAGGACAATACCTACCAGAAACGTCCCTACGTATTTATCAGTTACTATGTGCCGTTCGTGGTTGATTCGGTTGTGGAGAATCATGCAGCGTTCTTTGGCGGCATGCAGAAAGGTGACAGTGTGGTAAGTATCAATGGCGAACCGACACCGTGTACGGTTATGGTACAGAATGCCTTGGCTATGCATCCCTGCGACAGCGTGACTGTTGGCTATTTCCGTCAGGGCGAGTATCAGGAGGCACATCTGTTTATCGGTGACCATTGCAAGATGGGAGTCGTGATGAAACCGCTCACGGCGTTCATTACACCTGTGCATAAAGATTATACACTGCTCGAGGCTATACCTGCAGGTATCAAGTACGGTTGGGATCAATTGGTAATGTACGTCAAGCAATTCCGTATTGTATTCACAAAAGAGGGAGCAGAGTCGCTCGGTGGCTTCGGGGCAATCAAGAGCATGTTCCCCGGCTTCTGGGATTGGCAGGCATTCTGGTACATGACAGCGTTCCTGTCGCTTATTCTGGCGTTCATGAACTTCCTGCCTATACCGGCACTGGATGGCGGTTATGTATTGTTGCTGCTGTTGGAGATTATCACCGGCAAGCAGATTCCCGATAAGTGGTTGGAGAAGATCAATAATGTCGGATTCTGGATACTGATAGCCTTGCTTATCTACGCCAACGGCAACGATATATTCAAAGCTTTTTTCTGATAGATATCAATCTGTTTAATCTGATAAATCTGTGAACAAAATTATGGCAGATTATTTCGTACACGAATCATCCTACGTTGATGAGGGCAGCACAATAGGTGCAGGCACAAAGATTTGGCATTTCAGTCATGTGATGTCGGGTTGCACCATAGGCGAGAACTGCAATATAGGTCAGAATGTGGTCATTTCTCCGGACGTAGTACTCGGACGTAACTGCAAGATTCAGAACAATGTGAGCGTCTATACCGGTGTGCGTTGTGAGGATGATGTATTCCTTGGTCCATCGATGGTGTTCACCAATGTCATCAATCCGCGTGCAGCAGTATCGCGCAAAGACGAGTACAAGCCAACCCTGCTCAAGCGTGGTTGCTCGGTGGGTGCAAACGCCACAATCGTGTGCGGACATACCCTCGGCGCATATTGCCTGATCGGTGCAGGCTCGGTGGTAACGAAAGACGTGCCGGACTTTGCGCTGATGGTAGGCAATCCCGCACGGCGTATAGGGTGGGTAAGTCGCCACGGCGAGAAACTGACGTTCGATGCCGACGGACGAGCCGTTTGCCCTGCTACAGGTGAGAAGTATATCCTTCAGGATAATGCCGTCAAAGTGATCTGCCAACACGTGCCGACTGACGAAGAGAAACCCGAATCTCCAACCGACCATTACCGCGTGGATTACCTCGCGTGATAATGGTGAATGGTTAAAGGTGAATGGTTAATGGTTAAATGAGAATTATTTTATGATACAACGTATTCAAACAATCTATCTGCTTGCCATCGTGGCGTTGGGTATCACGCTTTGCTTTCAGTCTGTGCTGCTGTTTGTGTCGCCTGAAAGTGCTGAAACAGCATGCATATGGGAGTTGAGCCCGATGGGCTTGACGGAGTTTCCGGCTGATCCGGCTAATGCTCCGATGCTTGAATTGCAAGGTGTTTGGGGCTTGATGCTTGCCACGGTACTTATTCCGTTGCTGGCACTCATTGATATTTTCCTCTACAACAAACGCATCCTTCAAGCGCGGCTGAATATCTTCCTCGCTTGTCTGTGCGTGGGCTGGTACGGTGTGGCGGCGATTTATGTGTGGCTGATGAAGGTCAGTGTGCCGGACGTAACGTGGTCGCCGGATTTCTGGTCAGCTATTCCGCTGGTATGTCTTATATTAACGATTATGGCAACGCGCCGCATCCTCAAGGATGAAGCTCTTGTGCGCGCTGCCGATAGAATTCGATAACGATGAAAAATCTACTCTTCATATTATTGCAAGCTACCGCTCCTACAGCGGAGCAGATTCAGCAAAAGCAGGATTCCATCCGTGCCGGTGCGCGTCACATGCTCGAATACGCCAGGACTGACCCGCATGATTTTTGGCAAGCAGTTGGTGACCATATGTTGCAATTTGGTCTGAAAGTGCTGGCAGCATTGCTGCTGTATATCGTAGGTATTTGGTTGATCAGGCTGCTCAAGAAAGGTATGAAACGCATGTTCGAGCGCCGTAAGGTCGAGCCGACCTTAGCGTCGTTTATCTCGTCGTTCGTATCGATCACCCTGACCATATTGCTGGTGGTTGTTGCAGTGAGCACACTTGGTGTGAATACTACGTCACTCGCCGCTCTGCTGGCTGCCGGAGGTATGGCTATCGGTATGGCGTTGTCCGGTACGGTGCAGAACTTCGCCGGAGGATTGATGATCTTGGCGTTCAAGCCCTTCAAGGCTGGTGACCTCATCGAGGCGTTAGGGCAGCTGGGTACGGTCGTTGAGGTGAACATCACCGTGACGAAGATTCTTACGCTTGACAACCGCGTGGTGATCCTGCCTAACGGAGCACTGTCCAACGGCACGATCAACAACTATAGCGGTCGTCCGTTGCGCAGGGTAGAGTGGTTGGTGAGTGTATCGTACGGCGTGGATGCTGCCGCGTGCAAGCAGGCTATACTCAGTATCCTGAACGATGACAATCGTGTGCTCCAGGCGGACACGAACATGGATGAATTGTACAAAGAACTGAACGTAACCAAGTTCCAGTTGTCAACAGTCAACTACCGGATGAGTGCGATCCCTGCGCCGTTTGTTGCATTGAAATCGCTCAACGAGAACGACATTACATTTGTTGTACGTGCGTGGGTGCGCGGGAAAGATTACTGGGACGTATTCTTTGGCTTACAGGAGCGTTTCTACACCGAATTGCCGCCGCAAGGATTCACGTTCGCCTATCCGCATGTGGATGTCACGATGCTGAAAGAATAAATGTTAAAATGGTTTGCTGCGCAAACGTTAAAGGGTTAAAATGGTTTTCTCTGCGAGAAAACGTTAATCCGTTTAGTCGCGTTAATCACATGTAATCCATTTAACGTTTCGATGCAATCGAAACCATTTTAACTACTTAACGTTTTTCGAAAGAAAAACCACTATAACGTTTTACGTAGTAAAACCATATTACCATGAACTACCCTTTAGATAAAAACCTCGTCGATAATGTGTGCGGAGCGTTCGGCCTCATGGATGCACACGAGTTAGGCAATGCTACTATCCGTCAGGTGGTAGGTATAGTGCGCGAGATTGAGCGCAGGGCTGATTGCGAGTACGTACACATGGAGCTCGGTAATCCCGGATTGCCGGCAGAGCAGGTTGGCGTAAAGGCGCAGATTCAAGCTTTGCGTAACGGCTGCGCCAACAAGTACCCGCTCATCACCGGTATCCCTGAACTCACCCAAGCAGCTTCGGAGTTCATCAAGGCATTCTTGGGCATCAATATTCCCGAGGAGTGTATTGTCCCTTCCGTCGGTTCGATGCAGGGTTGTTACGCCTTGGATACACTCATCTCGCAACTCAGACCGGACAGGGACACCATTCTCTTCCTCGATCCCTGTTTCCCTGTGCAGAAACAGCAGAGCAAGGTTATCGGGTTGAAGGTTGACTCCATTGATATAGGCGACTACCGCGGTGAAAAACTGCGCGATGAACTGCGTACCCTCGGACAACTCGCCAACCGCTATGATACGATAGTGATTGAGGATATAGCGTACATGAATATGGACTTCCGTGACCCGAACCGCGGCAAACCGTATTGCGCACCCTTCCAACCGACGGTAGGACGCTACACGATGAATGCCGTACATCTGATCTCCTGTTCGAAGATCTTCTCCTACGCCGGCGAACGGGCTGCTGTGATTGCTGTCAATCCGGATCTTGCACACCGGCATTTCCACGCCTTGACCATGCGTTACAACAGTGACGGACAGTTTATGCGTACGCTCGTTTATCAGATCCTGTATGCTATATCGTCCGGCGTATCGCACTCGGTGCAATACGCTATGGCGGCAATGATGAAGGCGGCTGCTGAAGGCAAGATTGACTTCGTCAAGAATACGCATGTCTATGGCGATCGTGCACACCGGATCAAGCAGATCATGGAGAAACATCACTTCCACGTGGTATATGACATGGATGCTGATGATCGACCTGTAGGCGACGGGTTCTTCTTCACGTTCACCTATCGTAATTGGACGGGCGAGCAACTTATCAACAAACTGATTTACTACGGCGTATCGGCTATCTCGCTTATCGCAACCGGTGCCAAGCGCGAAGGTATGCGCGGCTGTTCTGCCTCTGTGCGGGATGATCAGCTTGAGGCTCTCGATGAGCGCCTGGCTATCTTCGACCGTGACTTCGCACCGAAAGAATAATTCCGTACTATGAATATTTCTGCACGTATATCCCAAATCTCCGATTCTCCGACACTCGCAATGGGTGCCAAGGCGCGTGAGATGAAGCAAGCCGGGCTGGATGTGATCAGCATGTCGATCGGCGAGCCGGATTTC
>CADBAZ010000085.1 GCA_902792835.1 uncultured Bacteroidales bacterium | reverse complement strand
GGAGAAAGAAGTGGTGACGCTGGTGGTGCAGGGATTGATAAACAAAGAGATAGCGGATAAGTTGCACCTGTCGCTACACACGGTGATTGCGCACAGGAAGAATATAGCACGGAAACTGAATATACATTCGACGTCGGGGTTGACGATATACGCTATAGTCAACAAACTTATTGAGGTTTGATTTTTAGGTCAACAATTAAAGACTATTAAAAACTATTACAATGACTACTTTTTAAGTCAACAATTAAAGACTATTAAAGACAAATTATAGTGTTACGCAGGGTGCAGCAATATATACGGAAAGAGGAGTTGCTCGGGGAAGGGGCGAAGGTGTTGGTGTGCGTGAGCGGCGGAGCGGATAGCGTGGCACTGTTGGATGTGCTGCAACGGGGAGGATATGATTGCGTGGTTGCACATTGTAACTTCCACTTAAGAGGCGAAGAGAGCAAACGGGATGAGGCTTTTGTAAGGGAGTTGGCAGAGAGACGGGGAGTGAAGTTGCGGGTGCAATCGTTTGAGACGGAGAAGGTGGCAGCGGAGAGGCGTCAGAGCATCGAGATGGCGGCGCGGGAACTACGGTACAGGTGGTTTGAGCAGGTGGCACGGGAAGAGGGATGCACAGCGATTGCCGTGGCGCATCATCAGAATGACCAAGCGGAGACGGTGGTGATGAACCTGCTGATGCGGGCAAAGAGCGTTAATCCCGTGACAGGCGGCGAACCGATGATTATACGGCCGCTTCTGTGCACGACGCACGAGTATATAGTGCATTACTTACGGGATATACGGAAGATCGGTTGGGTGGAAGACTCGACGAACAGCGACACGAGCATCAAGCGCAACGGGATACGGGCATGGCTGAACCAGCGGAGCAAGGGAGAGATAGAGAACATCTGTGCCACGGCAGCGTATATGCAGGGTTACGCGGATGAACAAGACGGAGTGCGGTCGCGGGCACGGGAGTTGGTGGAGTTGTACGAACAACTGAAGGCGTACCAACCGAAAGAAGTGGAGGCGATATACGAGGCGATGCAACGTGGGGAAAGCGGGAAGCGGTTTGAACTCAACGGTGCAACAGTTATAATCAAAAAACACACATGCAACATTTTGGAATCATAGGGAAGCCATTAGGGCACTCGATGTCGAAGGAATACTTCGAGAAGCGGTTTGCAGCGGAAGGCGTGCAAGCAGACTACACTATTCATGAACTGGATGCGGTGGAGGATGTTGTGCCATTGCTTGACAGGCTGGACGGGCTGAACGTTACCTCTCCGTACAAAGAGGCGATCATGCCGTATCTGGACAAGATAGACGAGACGGCACGGGAGATCGGCGGCGTGAATGTGGTGTATAAGCGATGCGGATATAACACCGACTGGATAGGGGCGAGGGCTGCGCTCAGCCATCAGCTATCAGCAGTCAGCGATCAGCCAAAAGCCAAGCAGGCGTTGGTACTGGGAACGGGCGGAGCGGCACGGGCGGTGAAGTTCGCGCTGGAGAAGTTGGGAATGAACGTTCAGGTAGTAAGCCGCAGCAAAGGCAAGGGCGACTTGACCTACGAAGAGTTGACGGAAGAGGTGATGAAAAAGTGCAAGGTGATAGCAAACTGCACACCACTGGGCATGAAGCCACACGAGGACGAGAAACCAGATATACCGTACGAGTGGATCACGAAAGATCATGTGCTGTTTGACTGCATCTATAATCCGGAGAAGACGAAGTTTCTGGAGGAAGGCGAGAAACGGGGAGCAGAAATTGTGAACGGAGCGGAGATGTTCATGGCACAAGCTAAGGAAGCATGGAAAAAGTTTAGAGTTGAGAGTTGAGTGTTGAGAGTTGAGTGTTGAGAGTTGAGTGTTGAGAGTAGTTGAAAGTTTGAAAGTTATAAGATATGAAAAGATTGAATTATTGGATGATGGCGGCGATGCTGTGCGTGCCGATGGTAAGGATGCAGGCGTTGACGTTGCCGGAAGATGAACCGGTAGTGGTGTATTATATGCCGCAGACACAACTTTTGTTCACCGTAGAATATGACGAGGTGGTGACCGAGGTGGGACCGTTCTATCAATACTCGGCGCGCTATTTGGGCACGAAAGATGTGCAGACGAAAGCCGAGAAGCAGTTTGTGCTGAATAAGGTGACGTTCATGCCGATGGCTGCTGCGGATACAACGCGAAGCTACGTGTTGCAAGACAAGAGCGGCAAAACGCAGATGGTGAGTCTGTCGCCTTGGGGGACGCTGGAAGGATACAATGTAGCAATCAGCAGTCAGCAATCAAAAGCACCCCACTGCGCAAACTTGTGGGGACCCCGCGCTATCAGCAGTCAGCACCAACCATGCAAGAGTGGTTGCGAGTGCCTGGTGGGAACGGAGACGACGAACCTGATGCCGCTGTTGGAAGAGCAGTTGATGGCATCGTCCACGGCGAAGATGGCGGAAGGTGCGGCAAAGCAGATCTACCGAATCCGTGAGATGCGGCTGAATCTGCTGGCAGGTGATGTAGAGAAGTACCCGTCAGACGGCGAGGCACTGAAACGGGTATTGGCGGAGATGGATAAACGCGAGCAAGAGTTGACGGCACTGTTCATCGGACGAAGGATAGTGACGCACCATGTGCACCATGTGACGTATATCCCTGCGGCAAACGGCAAGAAAACAGACGGGATACTGTTCCGGTTCAGCAAATACTATGGTATTGTGGCAAACGATGACTTGAGCGGCGAGCCGGTGAAGATACAGATCAGCAAGTCGGCACACCAACTGTTTACACCGGAGAAGTCGAACAAACAATCTGCTCCGACATTGTACTACAACCTGCCGGGCAACGGCGAGATGAAGGTGCAATACGGCGAGCAGGTACTGGTCGATCATCCTGTGGAAGTGGCGCAATGGGGAGTAAGCGTGCCGCTGAACAGCGCGCTGCTGAATGCTTCGACCAAAATCACCTTCAACCCAATAACCGGAAATATCATTTCAATTGACAAATGATGAGAAGAGTATTAATTTTAACAGTAGCAATAGTTTGCAGTCTGTTGTGCGGGGCACAGGAGATAAACTGCAAGGTGACGGTGAACAGCGACAAGATCGAGGGTTCGAACAAACAGGTGTTTGAGACGCTGCGGACATCGGTCGAGGAGTATATCAATTCCACCAAGTGGACGAACATGACGTTCGCCGATATGGAGCGGATTGAGTGCAGCATGATGATTGTTGTCGCCAGCGTGGATGACAACAATGAGTACACCTGCGAAATGACCTTGCAGAGTCGTCGTCCGGTGTACGGTACGTCCTACTCCACTCCGGTGCTGAACATCCGGGACAAGTATTTCAACTTCCAGTATCAGGAGTTCGACCGCTTGGATTTTCAGCAATCGACGTTCACGACGAACCTGACGGCGATGCTGGCTTACTACTGCTATCTGGTGATCGGTTTTGATCTGGCTACCTACTCGCGAATGGGCGGTCAAGGCTGTTTTGATGCGTGCGAGGCGATTGTGCAGACCTGTCAGGGTGCATCGATGAGCGAACGCGAACAACAGGCGTGGCTGGCGTACGACCGCAGCAGCGGCAACAAGAACCGTTATGCTATCATATCGAACCTGAATGATGCAGCATTCAAGCCGTTCAGGGAGTATATTTATGAGTACCACCGTCTGGGGCTGGATCAGATGTCGGCGAATGTGGCAAACGGCAGAGCACGCATTGCCGAGGGAATGGAAGTGCTGCAGAAAGCCAACACGGCACGTCCGGCGACGTATATCGTAACGATATTTTTGGACGCCAAAGCCGACGAGTTGGCGGATATCTTTCACGGTGGCACGGACAATGAGAAAAAACTGGTCTATGAGACGCTGATGCGGATTGATCCAATACATAACTACGCGCTGATTGCGGATGTGGAGCTCGAGCTGCGAGATGGATTCACAGTGCTGACAGGCGAGACGGGTGCGGGCAAGAGCATCTTGCTCGGAGCGTTGGCGTTGGTTATGGGTGCGAAAGCCGACACGCGGACGATTACCGAAGGAGAGGAGAAGTGCGTGATTGAGGCGACGTTTTTGGATAAGGGCGAGGAGATTATTATCCGACGGGAACTGAACCGAAACGGTCGTTCGCGGTCGTTTGTGAACGATGAGGTAGTCAATATGGCGGAACTCAAGGCGCTCAGTGCCCGACTCATCGATATCCACAGCCAACATCAGAACCTGATGCTGGCAGATAGCGGATTTCAGATTGATGTGGTGGATGCCATTGCGCAAAATGCCAAAGAGCGCGAGGGTTATCAGGCACAAGCCAACAAGGCGCAGCGAGATGCGGATTATATACAATTCCAACTAAACCAACTCACCGAAGCGAACCTGCACGAAGGCGAACAAGAGGAACTGGAGCAAGAGGAATATACCCTATCCCACGCCGAGGAGATCCGTGCGCAGCTGGCAGAGGCAATAGAGGTACTGAGCGGCGACAACCGTTCGGTGTTGCAAGCCTTGAAGGCAATCCGTGTGGGCGATGTGTCGCAAGAGTTACAGGAGCGGATTGAGAGCAGCTATATCGAACTCAAGGATATTGCCGAGGAAGCAGAGAATCGCCTGAGCAACGTGACCGCTGACCCGATACGGCTGGAAGAGGTACAGGAACGGCTGATGCTGATACAGACATTGATGCGGAAGTTCAACTGCCGCACGGTGGAGGAGTTGTTGGCAGAACAGGCGAAACTCGAGAAACAGTCGCAGATCCTCGAACATTTCGACGAGGAGATCGAGCGGCTGACGAAAGAGAAACAGGCGGCGTTTGCAAAGATGGCGAAAGCGGCAGAGGTGCTGACGAAGTCGCGCGAGAAAGTCTGCAAACCGATAGCCGAACGGCTGGTAGCCGACCTGAGTCAGTTGGGCATTGCGCACGCCAACATGCAGGTGGCTGTTTCGCCGGCAGAGGAATATACGGCAACCGGTCACGATGTGGTGGAGTTTCTGTTTGCCGCCAACCTCGGGCAATCGCTACAACGCGTGGCGGATGTAGCGTCAGGCGGTGAGGTGGCACGAATCATGTTGTCAATCAAGGCATTGACGGCAGACACTTCGGCATTGCCGACGATCATCTTCGACGAGATTGATACGGGCGTAAGCGGAAGCGTGGCAACACGAATGGGCGATATATTGCGCCGGATGGGACAGAGCCGACAGGTGATAGCCATCACCCACCTGCCTCAGATTGCAGCCTTCGGCGAGCAACATATCAAGGTGTATAAACAAGACACCAAGACCCGCACAGAGACACATATCAGCGCGCTGGATGACGAACAACGGGTAACGGAGATTGCCACAATGCTCAGCGGCAATACGCCGACGACATCGGCGATACAGAATGCAAACGAACTAATTCAGGCGGCATGCAACCATTAGCAGAAAGATTACGTCCGAGGACTTTGGATGATTACATAGGCCAGCAGCACTTGGTCGGTCAAGGTGCTGTGCTCAGGCAGATGATTGAGAGCGGCAACCTCTCGTCGTTCATTCTGTGGGGACCTCCGGGCGTGGGTAAGACGACCTTGGCACGCATCATTGCGCATCAGTTGGAGCGACCGTTCTATACCTTGTCGGCGGTGACGGCAGGTGTGAAAGAGGTGCGCGAGGTGTTGGATAAAGCCCGACAGATACGTCGCACCCAACAGGGACTGTTTGCCGGAGTTACGGATCAACGCTCACCAATCCTCTTTATCGACGAGATCCACCGGTTCAGCAAGTCGCAGCAAGACAGTTTGCTCGGAGCGGTAGAGGAAGGTTTGGTGACACTGATAGGTGCCACGACCGAGAACCCGAGTTTTGAGGTGATTACGCCGCTATTGAGCCGCTGCCAAGTATATGTGCTCAAGCCGCTTGGGAAAGAGGATCTGCTGACATTGCTGCATCGGGCACTCCAAGAAGACGAGGTCATCAAGCAGCAACAGATAGAGGTCAAAGAGACGGAGAGTATATTGCGTTACGCGGGCGGCGATGCGCGGAAGATGCTGAACATCATCGAACTGGTGAGCAACTCTGGCACAACGGTCATTGACAACACGACCATCACCCAACTGCTGCAACAGAATCCCGTGGCGTACGACAAGGACGGCGAACTGCACTACGATATTATCTCCGCATTCATCAAGTCCATCCGCGGTAGCGATCCGGATGGGGCTATCTATTGGCTGGCGAGGATGATTGCGGGAGGCGAAGACCCGAAGTTCATAGCACGGCGGCTGGTTATTTCCGCGAGCGAGGATATAGGTCTCGCCAACCCGAACGCGATGCTTGTGGCGAATGCTTGTTTTGATACGCTGACAAAGATCGGTTGGCCGGAAGGACGGATTCCGCTGGCGGAAGCAACAATCTATCTGGCTACCTCGCAGAAGTCCAACTCGGCGTATCTGGCGATAGACGAGGCGCTACGCGAAGTGCAGCAGAGCGGCAACCTGCCTGTGCCGTTGCACCTGCGCAACGCCCCGACGCAACTCATGGAAGAGTTAGGTTACAGCGAGGGCTACAAGTACGCGCACGACTTCCCGAACCATTTCGTCAAGCAGCAGTTTATGCCGGACGCGTTGCAAGGAAGGAAGTTCTGGCAGGCACAAGGTAGTCCGGCGGAACAACGAATGGCGGAGTGGATGAAACACTTGTGGGAAGATAGTTGAGAGATGGCTGCTATATATATACATATTCCGTTTTGTTACTCGCGATGCTCGTATTGCGCGTTTTTCTCGACGACGCTGTTGGAGATGCGGAGCCTGTACGTGGATGCTGTGGTGAAGGAGTACGAACTGCGGCGAGGGTATCTGCCGGAGGGCGAACCGATACGAACGATATATCTCGGTGGAGGCACGCCGTCGCAGTTGGGCAACAAAGACCTGGAGCGGCTATTACGCGCGTTGCCAGTCGAGCAAGCCGAGGAAGTGACGATAGAAGCCAACCCATCGGACATGACCGAAGCCAAACTCAAGGCTTGGCGAGCAATGGGCATCAACCGACTGAGCATCGGTGTGCAGTCGTTTGACGAAATGATATTGGCGTTCCTCAACCGCCGCCACGGCAGCAAGCAGGCAAAGAAAGTGATTCGTCTGGCGCAAGACTTAGGCTACGACAATATCAGCATTGACCTGATGTACGCCCTGCCCAACCAAACGCTGGAGCAGTGGCAGGCGGATGTGGAGACGGCACTCACGTTCGACGTGCAACATATATCCACGTATTGCCTGAGTTATGAGCCGGGCACGCCGCTGGATAATTGGAGAAAGAAAGGTTTGTTCCGCGAGGCGGACGAGGACTTGGCGAACGCGATGTACGCGCACTTGTGCCGGCGGCTCAGAGAGGCAGGGTACGAACATTACGAGGTGAGCAACTTCGCCAAGCCCGGGTTTGAGAGCCGACACAACAGCAGTTACTGGGATGAAACGCCGTATCTCGGTTTGGGCGCAGGCGCACATTCGTACGACGGTGTGTCACGACAATGGAACGTGGCAAACCTCAAGAAGTACATAAGCGAGATCCTAAAAGGCAAAGTGCCCTTCAAGCGCGAGAAACTGACGGAAACAGAGCGGTACAACGAGCGCGTGATGCTCGGCTTGCGCACCTCGAAAGGCATCACGGCAACCGATGAACTGCTACACAAAGCGCAGCCGTACCTGGAAACAGGCAAACTGCGTGTAACGGAAGGAAAGATTATTGCCACACAGGATGGCATCAATATATTGAATACAATCATCACCGACTTAATGAGAGACTAACAATGAATAAGAAAACAAAATTTCTGCTTTGGTTCTGGGGCTTGTTTGCAGCAGGCGTGCTGGCTCTGTACCTGATTTTTGTAGGCATCGTCAACGGCTGGGTGGGTTACCTGCCGCCACTCGATGAGTTGCAGAACCCGAAAAACACCTACGCCTCGGAGATCTTCACCGAGGATATGGTCAGCATCGGTCGTTACTACGTCAAGGAGAACCGCGTAGGCGTGCAATACTCCGACCTGAGTCCGTACGTGATTGACGCGCTTATCTCCACCGAGGATGCACGTTTCTACGACCACACGGGCGTGGACTTCAAGGCATTGTTCCGTGCCGTGATGAAGCTCGGTCGTGCCGGTGGCGGTTCGACGCTCACGCAGCAACTTGCCAAGCAGATCTGGTCGCCGCGGGCGAACAATATCCTGGAGCGTGCCTTGCAGAAACCTATCGAATGGGTGATAGCCACGCAACTGGAGCGTCTGTACTCGAAGGACGAGATATTGCTCATGTATCTGAACCAGTTTGACTTCCTGTATAACGCGGTAGGTATTCAGTCGGCATCGTACGTGTACTTCTACACCACTCCGTCCGATCTGAAGATTGAGCAAGCAGCAATGCTGGTGGGCATGTTAAAGAACCCGTCGCTGTACAACCCTATCCGCCATCCGCAGCGTGCATTCAACCGCCGCAACACCGTACTCTCGCAGATGGTCAAATACGAGAAGATCACCCGTCAGGAATACGACTCGCTTTCCGCTATTCCTGTAGAGGTCAAGTACCACTCGGTGGATCACAAGCAGGGCTTGGCTCCGTACTTCCGCGAGTACCTGCGCCTTGTGCTGACCGCGAAAGAGCCGAAGGAGAGCAACTACTCCGAGTGGAACCAGTTGCAGTATCAGATCGACCTCAAGGAGTGGGAGACGAACCCGCTATACGGTTTCTGCCAAAAGAACACCAAACCCGACGGCACGCATTACGACCTCTACCAGGATGGCTTGCGTATCTACACGACCCTCGACTCACGAATGCAGCAATATGCCGAGGAGGCGGTGAGTGAACACATGCACGATCTGCAGGGACGGTTCTTTAACGAAAAGAAAGGCAAGTCCTACGCACCGTTCTCCAAGGACCTGACCAAGGAGGAGATTGACGGCATCATGTCGCGCTCCATGCGTCAGACCGACCGTTACCGCGGATTGAAACGTCAAGGCAAGAGCGAGGCGGAGATCCGCGAGAGTTTCAACACGCCCGTGCCGATGTCAGTGTTCTCCTACAACGGATTGATTGATACGGTTATGTCGCCCTTGGATTCTATCCGCTGGATCAAGCACTTCTTGCGTTGCGGATTTATGTCGATGGATCCTCACTCGGGGCATGTCAAAGCGTACGTCGGTGGTCCTGACTTCAAGCAGTTCCAATACGATATGGTTACCCTCGGTCGCCGTCAGGTCGGCTCGACGGTCAAGCCCTACCTCTACACCCTTGCTATGGACGAAGGCATGTGGCCGTGCGACAAGACCGTCAATGACTCCGTCACCCTCATCGACGGCAACGGTGTAGCGTGGACTCCGCGCGACGAGCACACCAAGAACCAAGGCGACACCGTCACCTTGAGTTGGGGACTGCAGCAGTCGTCGAACTGGATCTCGGCGTACCTGATGTCGCTCTATACGCCTAACCAGCTCGTGCGGTTGATGCGCTCGTTCGGTATCCAAGGACAGCTCGATCCCGTTGTGTCTATCTGTCTTGGTCCGTGCGAGGTGAGCGTCAAGGAGATGGTGGATGCTTATACCACCTACCCCAACCGCGGTATCCGTATCGACCCGCTATACGTCACACGCATCGAGGACAAACAGGGCAACATCATCGCCACGTTCCATCCGCAGCAGCGCGAGATCATATCCGAACTGACTTCGTACAAGATGATCTACATGCTCCGCAACGTTATGGATCATGGTACGGGCGTGCGCGCGCGTTTTAGATATGGATTAAAGATGCCTGCCGGAGGCAAGACCGGTACGACGCAGAACAACTCCGACGGCTGGTTTGTAGGCTTCACGCCCTCGCTGGTCAGCGGTTGTTGGGTTGGCGGCGAAGACCGTGCTATCCACTTCGACCGGATGTCCGACGGTCAGGGTGCTTCAATGGCACTGCCTATCTGGGCAATCTACATGCAGAAGGTGCTTGCTGACGAAACGCTCCCCTACTCGCCCGACGAGCAGTTCGATGTTCCGCCGACCTTCGACCCCGAAGCCGGATGCAGGTAAGTTTTCTGTTCAATATTTCAATTATAACAGGTATATGGAAGAACGATTTATTGTAACCATCGGACGTGAGTTTGGTACCGGAGGAAGACAGATTGCCGGCGAGTTGGCAGAACTGTTAGGCGTCAAACTGTACGATCGTCAAGTCTTGGATACCCTCAAAGACCACTACCAGATGAGCCAAGAGGAGATTGATTACGTCAAATCCATTAAACCCCGCTGGTGGTACGAGCCGGTATCGGCTGACATGTTCCGCGACGAGGAGTTTATTGTTCGTTCACTGGCTCATAAGGAATCGTGCGTGCTGCTCGGGCGTACAGGATTTCACATCTTCCGGGATGATCCACGGGCATTCAAGGTGTTTCTGAGGGCTGACCGTGCGTTTCGTCTCGACAAAGTGGCTCGCAGACTCAGTATCAGCCAAGACGAAGCAGATGCTCTAATCAACAAAGTGGATAAAGCACGAGAGAACTTCACCAAAACATTCAGCGGCAATACCCGTTACGATGCACGCAACTATGACCTTGTGCTGAACGTCACGGGTCTGGAGCCGTCTGCCGTAGCACAGTTCATCGCACAATGCGTACGACAAAAGTTAGGATTATAACCCCATTTTTCACCGACATAGAGTTGAACTGAACAATAATACGACATTTGTACTCCAATGGGTGCTTACGCAAAATCAAGGCAAGGATTGCTCCCTGCCTTGATTTTTTAATTTGTCGGACAAATGTCGGTTACTTCACCTCTACGCCTTGGATGGTGTAGGTCTTGCCATCGCGGAGGATGAGAACCTGATTGTCGCGCATGAACTTGCGTGGCGCATGGTCTGATTGCAGTACATCGGTTGAGGTGGGCACGCCTCCTGTTGTGGCAAACGCACCGGTGTAGGACGCAACAACCGTGCTTCCACTCTTGACTGTCAAGTTGAAAGCATAATTGGTGCCACTATTCAGACCGGTTACAGTGAACTGCATGCCACTTGTGGTTAAAGTAGCAGCCAGTGCCATCGATTGTCCGTCGCGACCGGGCGCAAAGGCTATACCTGTCAGTTGACCGTTGGCATTGAAGGTCAGTTGGCAGAACAATACCCCATCCTTGGTGATATCGATGGTATAACTGTCAGCCGTATTGCTTGTAGGCCATGTGAAGGTAGCC
>CADBAZ010000084.1 GCA_902792835.1 uncultured Bacteroidales bacterium | reverse complement strand
TATTCCGTTTGCTGGTTCTATACCAATACTGTTCCTCCATTTGAGTTTACATGGGTGAATACAGATCAGGCGTATAGTTATAGTAAGGGACTCTTCGGATCGATAAAGCAAGGTAATACATTGTCTTCTTCGGGAACAAAACCACAAGGATGGAAAGTGCCTGCTGATTGTTCTACAGGTTTTGATTATGATGCTACGGTTTCCAACTTCTCCTATCAAACGGGTATGGAGGTGTTGGAGGCAGGAGATGGCGTATTGTTGTCTACATGCCGAGGTAGTAGTATGAACGGCTCAATGCCCGGTGTCATGACAACGGGATCGTTGACACTTAATTGGGGTGCCAATGGCGGAACGACTCTTACTACATCAGAGGCTGCCAATTTAGGCTTTAGTTTCAAGAATTCGCCCGAACAATTTGCTTTTGATTACAGTACTCGCTCCACAAAAGGCGGCATCAGTTCATGGGCTGCATGGGCTATACTTAGTGATGGATCAAAGACAACAAAAGGTACATTTAGTGGTGATTATAATGAATTGAAGCAGTGGAAGACTGCTACGATGAACTTCAATCTGTCGAGCATTGGTAATGTCTCGAAAGCAAATATTATGATTTGCTCATCAGCAATCTCAGGTACAAGTTTTGATTGTTATGGTGGAAGTACAGTCAAGACCAGTTCTATGATTGTACAGAATCTGCGTTTTGTTTACAACTCAGAACTTACAGCTGCTAAGGTCAATGGCAAGACAGCCGATAAGGATGGTAATACCTTTACGATTAATGTTGATCCCGATGAGGTAATTACCGGTTTCCCCACAATGGAATTCACCAAAAAGGTGCACGACCAAATGCAGATGATTTCGGTACTGAACAAGGGCGAGTGGGAAGACGGTGACCTGACATTCATGGTAACGAACTTCGGTGAGAACTCTATCGACTCGACCGTGTACTACGTAGTACTCCATCGTGATCCGGAAACCTCGCTTGATTATGAATTGGAGGTGGGAGCAAGCTTCTCAAAGACAGTCTCCAACGATACGACCTACTACAATATGCCGTACGGTACAAAATTGCTGCCGGACTTCGCTATTAAACCGACCAGCACACACCAGCGTTTTGATATCAGCAAGAGTAATAACGCAATCACCATCACCGTTACGAATGAGAACCGTGAGTCAAAGACCAACGTCTATGTCTTCCGTGAGGTTCAGAGCAACAATACAACGATAGGTCTGACAGCTTCCGGTGCCACTTTGACACCTGCATTCGACCTCAATACGACGGATTACACCGTTACGGCAAGCACAATGCCCGAGATAATCGTTGTCAAGGCTACTGACGACGAAGACCACGGCTTGAAGGATATTGACCTTGGTCAGACTGTTGATATCAACTATACCGACACCGGTGCTATCATAACGGTTATTGCTCCGGATGGCGAGACATCCAAGACATACACAATCCACTTCAACCAAACATTGCCGCAGACGAGCGGATTGCTCCAGAACCTGACGCGCGACAATGAGAAAGTCAGCGGATTCTCGTCCGACAAGTTCGAATACACCGAGCGTCCGAGCGACAATATCGGCTTCGAGCGCCGTGAGGGACAAGAGGTGGATGCCGTCGTTGAGACTATCACCGATGAGTATGTCATCGTGGCTGTGAAGGGTACAAAAGATCTTGCTGCAAAAGAGTACAAGATTATCTATCCGACAGAGCAGTCTGATTACGCAATGCTCGGCGATATCCTGATTAACGATGCGTCTTATCCGGAGTTCATGCCGCAGAAGGAGAACTACATCTATGAGTCCGACGAACCGGTGGATATCAAGTTCATCCTTGCTGAACCGGCACAACGCATGGAGATTACCATTGGCAACTCTGATGCCGGCAACGTAGCTTCACGTCGCGTAATGAAGCGCGAGGGTGCGACTGTATTCACTGTGAAGATTATTGCCGAGAACGGTGATGAGAAGGTTTACACCTTCACCATCACTCCGGAGAGCTCGCCGGTTAATACCCTCGCAGGTATACGTGTGAACGGCACGCCGCTCGAGGACTTCTATCCCGAGAAAGAGAACTACACGTATGTTATTCCTTCGGCTACGCCGAAACTCGTTGAACCTGATCTGCCAAACCTCAGTTATGAACTCGGACAGGAAGGTCAGACCGTAGAGGTTATTCCCGCAACGAAAGTGGGCGAAACAACCCAACTCATCGTCACACCGGAGAACGGCAACGCCATGGAGCAGCGCGTATATCAAGTTACGTTCAATGCCGAGCCCTCGCACAATGCCGAACTCAAGAATATCCTCGTTAACGGCGAGCCTGTCAGCGGATTCAAACCTTCGCGTACGAACTACTCGATGCAGGTGTTGGGTGACGAGACTGCCGAAATTGTATTTGACTACACAATCGGCGATCCGTTCCAAACCGTACAGGTTGTCGACATGGAGGGAGGCAATGGCAACGTCAAAGAATTGCATGTCACCGCACAGGATGGCATTACCGAGCGTGTCTATGAGATTGAGATTTGGCGCGCAGCCATGTCCAACAACGCCAACTTGGCAGACATCCTGTTCAACAGCGTGCCGATGGCTGACTATGCTGCCAAACATGGTATAGCCGGTCTGCAATTCGAAGAGAATACATATCGCTATTCGATTCCTCTCTTGCGCACCGACACTATGCCGGACATCGATGCACGACTGCAAGAAGATGCACAGACCGTCGAGATTCTTACTTCGGTAACACCTGAGGGTACAGTCAAGACAATCCTCGTTACAGCCGAAGATGGCGAGACAAAGAGGGAGTACGAGCTGCTGTTCGCTATCGAGAAGTCGTCGAATACTCGCTTGGCAATGATCTTCATCAAGGCTGATTCACTCAAAACATTCGATCCGGAGGTCTTTGAGTACAATATCGACCTGCCTATCGGCGAGAAGATGGGTCTTGCTGTGGATGCATTCAAGAGCGAGAACTCCCAGACGCTCGACAAACAGGTATCAGAGGATGGCCTGAACGTTAACCTTGTGGTTACCGCAGAGAACGGTAATCAGGCTACCTATAAAGTCACCTTCCACCGCACCTACTCGTCGTTGGATAAACTCATGGGTATATATGAGGGCGAGAACCTGATTGAGGGCTTCCGTGCCGACTCGTTCTACTATGCATATACGTTGCCAATGGGTGTACGCGTTGTGCCGATGCCGATCTTCGAGCCGGGTGATGACTATCAGTTGCCGCAACAGGTTGACACAATCAGCACGAAGTACCGCACCACGTACCAGTGTAAGGTAACGGCGCACGATAGCCTGCATACGCAACTGTACACGGTTGTCTATGACATTCAGCCCTCGAACGTCGATACACTTCGCTCCATCCACGTGGATGTAGGTTTGGGTAAGCGTCCGCTCGAAGGATTCCGTGCCGACGAACTCAACTATACCTATATTATTCCGAAGGAAGCGACCAAGAGCCCGACGGTTGAGGTACAACTCGGTGACAGTTATCAGGATACGACCACTACGTTCATCGACAACATCTACCGCATCACGGTTACTGCCGAGAACGGGCGCGCGCGTACCTATAGTATACTCTTTGAGAAAGAGCGCAGCAGTGATGCAACTCTGCTTGCAATCTTTGTTGGCGGTAGGGGTATCAATGACAATCACTTCGATCCCGATGTAACCGAATATGAGGTTGCACTGGCGAATGGCTCAACTGAGATTCCGCTTGTCACCTACCTTGCTCAGGAAGGACAGCAGTGCGTCATGACGATGGAGAATAACATCGTAACAATCGTTGTTACAGCCGAGGACGGCGTTACTACGCTGACCTACACGCTGACCTTCGTTCCGGCTAAGTCGTCGAACGCAACTCTCGAAGCTATTCTCATCGGTGGCGAGCCGCTTGCTGACTTCCAAGCTGATCAGTACGAGTACCACGTTCTGCTGCCCTACGGCACAACCGAAATGCCCGAGGTTGTTGCTGTACTGTCTGACACGACCGCTACGATGGAGATTACTGCCGATGAACTGTCTGTTACTATCAGTATTCAGGCTGCCGATGAACAGACGTTTGCCGAATACGTGGTAATCTTTGCATTCGAAGGCAGCCCGATCAGTTACCTCAATGACATCACCGTCAAGGGTGTCAGCCTCGAGGGCTTCGACAAGGATTCGCTGTTCTACACCATCATGTATCCTGTAGGCTCTGACGAAACGGTATTTGCCGCAGTGGACGAGATCGGCTACGTCAAGGGTGATCCGACGCAGACTGTCACGGTTGTCGATGATTACCACGTTATCTACCTCACCGTTGAGGCGGAGAACGGCGACCAACGTATCTATGTCGTTAAGCAGGTTATCCCGTTGAGCAGCAACAGCCTGCTTGCTGACCTGCAACTCAATGGCTCGACTATCGCCGGCTTTGCTGACTCGGTATTCTACTACGAGTATCTGTTGCTCGAGGGCGAGGTGATGCCTGCAATCGAAGCAACGGCACAAGATTCACTCGCTACTGTGGACATCACACCGGGTAAGATTGGCGAAGAGCCGACCGTAGTCATCTGTACTGCCGAAGACGGCTCGGAGAGCAAGTATTTCATCACATGGACTGTTTCGTCTATCAATACTGCCAAGACCGCTACCCGAAGCGACGTACTCATGAAGCAGATTCCGGGAACCGATCAGATCATTGCGTACTCCATCCGTGCGAACACATGGTTTGCCGTTTATGACCACTACGGACACCTTATGTTCAACGATGTATTGCCGGCATGCAACCCCAACGATGCAACCGTTGTTGTGGATCACACCGGCAACGAGAAACTGATTGATGCCAGCGGTGACGGATTAACGTTCACGCTCCCGACGCACGGTCAGACCTACTTCTACCTCTTCTATAGCGGTAAGCAGCGTATAGAATCCGGTAAGATCTGCCTGCATTGATGCCGGCGGTCGTATCGGACTGAATACAGTAAGAGCTCTGCAAAATCTGCGGAGCTCTTATTGCTTTTGGATGCAAAAACGTGCAGGATACACGGGGGTAAATCGATGGTTTATCGGTAGTAAGTCGGGGGTAAACCTTATATAGGCTTGTGTAATTTCAGCGAGATACGTTTGCGTTCGCGGTCGATGCTGAGCACCTCGACTTGTACATGTTCATGCAGTTGTACGCCTCTGCCATGCAGTTGCGATACGTGTATCAAACCGTCCTTGTGAATACCCATGTCCACAAACGCACCGAAGTTGCTGATGTTCGTCACGATCCCCGGCAGAGTCATCCCTTCTTGCAGGTCGTCGATGGTGTGCACTTCTTCCGAGAAACGGAACTCCTCAATCTGCTTGCGCGGATCGCGGGAGGGTTTCTCCAATTCGCGCCAAATGTCCTGTAGCGTCGGCAATCCTACTTCGTCTGTCACATAGTCCTCCAACCGCACGGGTTTGCCTGCCGCTTTGGCTTGCTGAAGCGCTGCGGCTATGGCATAACTCTCGGGGTGAACGGCTGTGTTGTCCAAAGGGTTTGTGCCGCCGGCAATACGCAGAAAACCTGCACATTGCTCAAAGGTCTTTGCGCCCAACTTCGGCACTTTCATCAGGGCTTTCCGATCCGCAAATGCGCCGTTCTCGGCTCTATAATTGACGATGTTCTGCGCCAGCGTCGAACCTACGCCGGAGATGTACGTCAGCAGGTGCTTGCTTGCTGTGTTCACATCCACGCCCACGTAGTTCACTACGCTCTCCACTGTCTGATCCAGGCTCTTCTTTAGCTCCGTCTGATCCACATCGTGCTGGTATTGCCCTACGCCGATGCTCTTCGGGTCGATCTTCACCAGTTCCGCTAACGGATCCAATAGTCTACGACCTATGCTCACTGCACCGCGTACCGTTACATCCTCGTCAGGGAACTCCTCGCGTGCTATCTTCGATGCCGAATACACAGATGCCCCGTTCTCACTCACGACAAAGACCGCTACGCTGTTGGAAGTGTGACCGCTCCGCTGTGTGACCGCTCCGCTGTTGGATAATGCGTTACGCACAAACGCTTCCGTCTCGCGACTCGCGGTACCATTGCCGATGGCTATGGCCTCGATTTGGTAGTCTTTGATTGCCTTCAGTAGGATTGCCTCTGCCTCGCTGCGTTTGTTGATAGGCGGGTGAGGGTAGATAGCCGTGTGATACAGCAGGTCACCTTGTGCTGACAGGCACACCAACTTGCAGCCCGTTCGGAATCCCGGATCAAGAGCCAGCACACGCTTCTGTCCTAACGGGTTTTCCAACAGCAGTTGCCTCAGGTTGTCGGCAAACACGCGGATGGCTTCTTTGTCGGCTCTCTCTTTCGCTGCTGCGGCTGCCTCGGTCTCTATGGCAGGCTTGAGCAGACGTTTGTAACTGTCCTCCATCGCCAACTCGACCTGGTAGGCGGCATCGGTGTTGTTCCTAAGCCACAGCCGCGCCAACTTATCTAACGCTTTTTCCTCATCACAGGATATATCCACGCGCAGAAATCCCTCGTTTTCAGCGCGCCGTATTGCCAACAGCCGGTGCGAACTGATGCGCTTGAGCGGCTCTTCCACCTTCATGTATTCGCGGTAGTTCATTGCCTCTTGTGCGCGTTGTTCCGTGAGCTGTTTTACTTCCTTCGTGCGGATCATCGCCGTATAACTGAACTCCCGACGCACGGCATTACGCGAACGCTCGTCGATGCTGATCTGCTCGGCTATGATGTCCCGTGCGCCTTGCAGGGCTTCATCCGCATTGCCGTACTTCTGCGCCTCGCGGCGAACATCCGTGCGACCATCCTGGCGCATCAGCAGGTCGGCGAGCGGCTGTAGCCCTGCCTCACGCGCCTTGTCGGCACGTGTCTTGCGGTGCGGCTTGTAGGGTAGGTAGATGTCTTCGAGTTCCACGCCGTCTTCGCACGCCTCTATTCGTGCACGCAGTTCATCGGTCAGTTTGCCTTGCTCCTCTATCGTGCTCAATACGGTCTGCTTGCGTTGCTCCAACTCCTCCAGACGACTGTTCTCTGCCTC
>CADBAZ010000083.1 GCA_902792835.1 uncultured Bacteroidales bacterium | reverse complement strand
GTACTTCCGCGAAACCATGGCTAATCCCACTTCACACAGCGAAGCGGTCACACAGCAGAGCGTTCCCACTTCCGGCATTGGCAAGAAACTCGGCTTCATAGCGCAGGAGATGGGTCGCGAGATCAACACCCTCGGCAGCAAATCCAACCAGAGCGAGATGCAGATCATCGTCGTCAAGATGAAAGACCTGCTCGAGCAAATCAAAGAGCAAGTCCTCAATGTCCTCTAACAAACTCACATCCATGAACAGTCGTCATTTTCTATCCGTTCTGCTGCTTATTGCCTTTCAGCTAAGCGCTTTTGCAGAGCCCGAGCAGCCCGCGCTAAGTGTTGCCGAACGCAATGCTGCGCAAGGTTTCAACGACACCATTGACCGCTTGGCGGAAGACTTTGTTCTGGTCAGTTTGATGATTGCCGACCCTACGGATTTTAGCGATGACGCACTCGGCTTAGCAGGTCATTCGTTCCTGCGACTACAATGCCCGACTTTCAATCTTGACTACTGCTTTAGTTATGAGGGCGAGAGAGTGAACGACGATTTTTTAAAGTATCTGTCAGGTAAGACGAAGATGGGAATGTTTGCTGAGCCGACAGATGCGTATATGGAAGATTACCGTCAGTGGAATCGTTCCGTACACGAATACCACCTTGCTATGCCGCCTGAGGCGGAACAACGCTTATGGGAAATCATGGACAACCACCTTACTCCCGGCATCACACTGCGACATGACCTGAACAAATACGGCTGCGCCATTACGGCGGTTAAGTATGTTAAGACTGCTTTAGGTTCTACGCCTATCGTGTATGCAGAGGACGAGGAACTTGCTAAACTTTCCCGCCGTGAGATAGGCTACAGGTCACTCAGCAACCACCCGTGGTTACGATTGATACATCTGATTCCTACGTGTAACGACGATCCAGAAGACATGCCGTTAGACGAGAAACTGATTATTCCCGCTGACTTGGCAGATGTCTGGCAACGGGCTACGGTAAACGGTCAACCGTTTGCAACGTACGTAGGCGATATTGTCGAGGGTGCGCCGCTGGACGAAAGTCGCCCGTGGTTCACGCCTATGTTGCTTGCCTTTATCATTCTGCTCATCACATGTCTGTGTACGTTTACGTCCAAACCCTATTGGGATTACGTACTTCTCGCTTTGCAGACGCTTGCCGGCATAGTATTGCTTATTACATGGCTACTGATGAGCGAGTTCTGCGGCTCGGGATTCATACTGATGGCGCTATTCAATCCGCTTCCCGCTATCTTCTGGCGCTGGCGTAGGCAGTGGGAATTGCCCTACGCTGTTCTTCTCTGCATCGGCGTTATCGTGCTTGTGCTGCAACCGCACATGCTCATCGACCCTTCCTTCATCTGTCTTACAATGGCGTATGTCGTGCTGTATACGAAGAAAACTGTTCGCCAAGCCTTTTCCGGTCTAAAACGCTCTGCAACAAATCTTTGACATGAACTATCCGCTGCTGCCATATTCGCAACTGGTCTATGATATGCTACAGACCGATCCGGACGTATATACCTACCG
Source organism: uncultured Bacteroidales bacterium (assembly GCA_902792835.1). Classification (GTDB taxonomy): domain Bacteria; phylum Bacteroidota; class Bacteroidia; order Bacteroidales; family Paludibacteraceae; genus Colicola. The sequence goes on along the minus strand of CADBAZ010000083.1, from coordinate 12,706 downwards.
GACAAAGATGCGTATAAACAAGGATGACGTGGACAGTCAGCGACTGCAAACCGCGATAATAAAAGCCCTCACAAATCATCCGGTTTTTCAGTCCGTCGTGGATGAACATGGTTTGCAGCATTTCGATGAACATATAGACCCGCTGTACGGGCAGTATTTCTCCCTGAATATCCGAGAGGACAATACGTATTTGTATATAGATTACTCACTCAACCGGATCTTAGGTGATGCCATCAGCGGACAAATTCTCATAGAGGATATTATACGCGCGTACAAAGGCGAGCCGCTCGCGGAAGATAACTACTACGCTTACTTAGCGAAAGTTGAGGCATACAAGCACTCCGAGCGTTATGCGGCAAGCAAGCAGTGGTTAGAGGAGCATTTCAGCAATATCAGTTGTCCTGTTCACCCGAAGACAGACGTGCCGTTGCAAGACTTGGAGCACGCTGCCGAAGGAGTGCTCACAGTCGATTATACGGATTTGCGCGATGCGCTGAATCGTTTGGCAGACGAGCAACTTATCTCGCTCAATGCAGTATTCTCGCTCGCTTCTGCTTTGGCGATCATGGACTACAACGGCACAAACGAAGCCGCTCTAACGTGGGCGTACGACGGACGAGAGACGGAAGACGAGCAGCGCATCTACGGCAGTTTGCATCGCGATGTGCCGTTTCGCATCAGCCGAATTTCAAAACTCGAAGACCGCAAACGAGCATCTCGTGACGAGCTGCTCCGCGAAACGCGCAAAGCGATGCGGCAAGGAGTCATGCACAGCAGTTATCCGTTCACGCTTACTGCTCCACATTCCGATATATGGAACTACGCGCTGAACGTACTTGTACAGCCTACGCCGAAATCAACAGCAGCACTGTTTCCGTTTCCGGTTGAAGTGCTCCCTGCAGATGAACAACCGGATAACGCCTACGCCCTATTGGATGTAGAGATTTATGACGGCACGTCACTGACAGTTATGTTCCACTACAAACATATTGAGCACGAGCCCCGACTTGTTCGCTTTGTTGGAGCAATCGCTACGGCAAGCCGCAGCAACTAATCCCGACAAACGGACTAATCCCGTGCGCACGCTAGATGAGTGGTTCGTGTATATAGAGCGATTCCTCACACTTATGCCGTGGCAAGCCATGGACATCGGCGAGAGCGCGTCGTTTTTCCGCCGAATTGACCAGAATATCGGTTACTTCTACTTCCTTTTGGATCAGCCGTTGGATGCCTTGACGGGCAAAGGCTACATCTACCCCTCGCTACAATACGAACCGCGTATAGCCGCGTGGCTCAAAAACTACAACATCGCTTGGGGAGCATTCCTCAGCAGCACTGTAAGTTGGAACGAAGAGTATTATCGTTTGGCGCTGACTGACAACCGCTTTGAGTTGCACACCGACCGCTACGAATCCCCCGACAATTGGCATTCGTGGAACGATTTCTTTGCCCGCAGTCTGCGTCAACCATTAAACATTAACCATTCACCATTAACCATTATCTCCCCTTGCGACGGCGAGATAGCCACTGCGCCGGTCAAGACCACAAGTATCACAAATTGGCTTGATCTGTTAGGCGACAGCCCGTATCGGGAAGTCTTCGCAGATGGCGAAACGATGCATATAGTCCTTGACGTTTTTGACTACCACCGTTTTCATGCGCCGTGTGACGGCAAGGTACTGGAGTGCCGCACTATCCAAGGCATTCACGCAGGCGGAGGAGTGATTATCTGGGACGAATCCGAGCATCGCTACCGCTACGATCAACTCTGTGTTACGGACTTCCAGATGCTAGAAACGCGCGGTGTGCTTATCCTTGACACAACGGACTTCGGCAAGATAGCCCTCATTGCTGTCGGTGTGCAACAGGTCAGTTCGGTTGTATGGAACGAACGCGTCCAACCCGGCGCAACCATCCGTCAGGGCGATGAACTCGGCTTATTCCGCTTCGGCGGAAGCGATGTCGTGCTACTATTCGAAAAAGACCGTGCGCCACAGCTAACAACAAAAACCGTCAAAGCAGGCGAAATACTATAGATTATGAAACGCGTAGTAGTAACAGGCATGGGTATTTGGTCTTGCATCGGACAAGACTTGCAAACCGTCACGGAGAGCCTCAGACAAGGGTGCTCGGGCATTGGTATACGCCATGAGCGTAAGACCTTGGGCTATCACTCGCTGCTATCCGGTATCGTACCTCGTCCGGACTTGAGATCCTTGTTGGATCGCCGATTGCGTAACACCCTTTCCGAAGAAGCGGAATACGCTTATATGGCTACCCGCGAGGCGCTAAACAATGCGCAAATCGATGCAGATTATTGTCTTCAAAACGAAATAGGCGTAGTCTTTGGTAATGATACTTCGAATGGAGCAGTTGTTGATTCGTTTGTCAATGCAAAGGAAGCAGGTAATACCTTTATGCTCGGTTCAGGGATGGCATTTCAGGCGCTAACAAGCAATGTGGCAATGAATATGGCGAATATCTTTCACCTGCAAGGAACGAATTTCACCACGTCTTCTGCTTGTTCATCCGGAGCGCAAGCTATTGCGCTTGCAGCGATGCTGATTCAATCCGGACAACAAGATATGATTGTTGCCGGAGGTGCTCAAGAGACGAATGATAAATCCATGATTGCTTTTGACGGAGTCAATACGCTCTCCAAACGCAATGACGATCCCGCTCATGCTTCCCGTCCTTTTGACAAACACCGTGACGGCTTAGTGCCCAGCGGAGGAGCTGCTGCATTGGTCTTGGAGGAATATGAACATGCTATGGCACGCGGAGCAACTATTTATGCAGAGATAGCAGGTTTCGGTTTTTCGCAGAACGATACGCCATTGGGGCAGCCGTCTACCACAGGAGAGTACAAAGCGATGCTCAACGCCTTGCAAAATGCAAATCTGCAACCGCAAGATATAGACTACATCAATGCCCATGCTACGTCCACCGTATCTGGCGATATAGCAGAGGCTCAGGCTGTAGCACGACTGTTCTACCCGGAAGATCGAGCATCCGACATCGAAAATCGACCGTTCATTTCGTCCACGAAATCGCTTACCGGTCACGAGTGTTGGATGGCAGGAGCAAGCGAAGCTGTTTATACGATTCTGATGATGCAGAACTCTTTTGCGGCTCCGAGCATCAATATAGATGAACTGGACGACGCTGCAAAAGGTCTTAATATAGTTCGCCAAACACGCGACGCAGAAATCCATTTTGCGCTATCTAATTCGTTTGGGTTTGGAGGGACGAATTGTACATTGATATTTAAAAATACAAGAATATGACAAAACAAGAAATTATTGAAAAAACCAATGCCTTTCTCGTGGACGAATATGAGAAAGATCCGGCGCTACTCAAACCAGAGGCTCGTTTTCGCGAAGACCTGGATCTAAACAGTTTGGATTATATGGATCTCATGGTTACAGTCAAACGCGAATTTGATATTATGCCCGCTCCGGCAGAGATGAATCTGGTGGTGACATTGGGTGATTTCTATGATTTCATCGAGAAAAAACTGAACGAGCCTGCGAAAACGAATGAGTGATCAAGCCCCACATACGGTCTGTATCATCGGCGGAGGCATGAGCGGTCTATTCACCGGTGCGCTCCTCGCCAAGAACGGTTACAAGGTGACCGTCCTGGAGAAAAACCACATCATTGGCGGAGGTTTACAATCTTTCCGCCGGGGTAATGCCGTATTCAATACCGGCATGCAGGCATTTTGCGGATATGGCGAAGGCTTTGCCATGAAGCATTTTATTGATTATTTGGGGGTTGACCATGACGATCTGCATTTTGTTCCGCTTGATCCCAATGCGCAAGAAATAGTGTGGACAGATCAGAAACATGCATATCAACTGCCCAAAACACGCAAGCGGTACGAGGATTATCTGATTTCGCAATTCCCCAACGAAGCAAAAGGAATACATCACTTGTTGGATGCCATATACGAGATAGGCAGTACATTTGATTATTTTTGGTTGCATCCTATGCAACTGCACCCGGCAGCAGCCAAATATGGAGTTATAACAGCCCGTCAATTATTAGACAGTTGCGTTTCGGACAAAACCCTCAAACGCATGTTTGAGTACGTAGGCATGCATCTCGGATACAACCTTTCCTGCCTGCCTGCCACAGAACTGGGAATGATTCTAAACCTGTATATAGAGGGCGGTTGGCGAATTGCCGGAGGTAACTTGCCGTTTGCCAAACATTTGGCGCAATTTATAGAAGATAATGGAGGAAAAGTATGTAATAACTCGGAAGTCTCAAAAATAACAACAGAAAACCGAAAAATTACAAGTATCCAGACAAAGGATGAACGAACATGTATAGCCGATCAATATGTATGTGCAATTCCCCCGAAAGCATTCTTACAAATCACAAGCGGCGAGGTTCTACGCCCGACAACTTATAACCGCATCTTGGATTTTAATAACGATTCCTCTTGCTGTATCTGTCACGTCAAGTTGAAACCAAATCAGATGAGATACCGCAATAATCTGATTTTCATCCCTACCCCTACAGAAGATCCATCTTTGCCGCATTATATTTCTATGCTTACACCGCCTGCTATAAATCAGGGAGAGTGGGCGGACACAGTGGAGATTTTGACGTACACACGTTATAACGAATACAAACAATGGGAAAATACCAAAACCGGGCAACGTGGCGCAGATTATGAGAACAAGAAAAGGGAAACGGCTCAAAGAACGATCGAATACATATCTCAATACTATCCGGAATTGAGCAAGGCTGTGGATGAAGTTTATGTTTCTACACCATTAACTATACGGGATTATTATGCCAACCCGAATGGGGCTGTATATGCACAGCAAGGGATGTTTGCTCCGGTTAAAACAAAAGCATCTAATTTGTTTATAACCGGTCAGGCGGTGCAATATCAAGGACTGTTTGGTACACTTACCACATCTATCGCTGTAACCGAGATAATAATGGGTAAAAGTTTAATCGAAGAAATAGCAAAAGCATAATTATGAGACGCGTCGTCGTAACCGGCATGGGTATTTGGTCTTGTCTCGGACAAGACTTGCAAACCGTCACGGAGAGCCTCAAGCAAGGTCGCTCGGGAATTGTCTTTGACCCAAAGCGGATTGAATACGGTTTACAATCGGGTTTGGTTGCCAATGTGCCCAAACCCGACTTAAAACCTTTGTTGGCACGCAAGTTCCGTGTATCTATGTCTGAAGATTCGGAATATGCATATATGGCTGCAAAGCAAGCTTTCACACAAGCAGGAATAACGGATGAGAACTTGCAGCAAACCGAAGTGGGTGTGATATTTGGCAATGACGGAAATGAGCATCAAATAGAGTATTATAAAATCATGGAAACTGAGCATGACTCATTGATGCTTGGTCCCAATGCATTGTTTCGTGCAGAGACATCATCGGTCACAATGAACCTGAATTCTATTTTTCGTCTGAAAGGAATAAATTTGACTATAGGATCAGCTTGTGCAAGCGGCTCTCACGCTATCGGGTACGCAAAATTATTAATCGCCCAAGGGTTACAGGATGTGATTCTTGTCGGCGGCGCATGCGGAATGGGGATTTGGGGCGCTGTGGCTGCTGACGGGTTAGGCGCTTTATCTGTTCGCAACGATGATCCGACACGCGCATCCCGACCATTCGATACCAATCGCGACGGAATGATTTATTCCGGAGGAGCAGCGGCTCTCGTCTTGGAGGAATACGAACATGCAAAAGCACGCGGAGCAACAATCTTGGCTGAATTGTGCGGATACGGATTCTCATCCAATGGTATTGAGGATATTTCTATGCCTTCCGCCGATGCGGAGTATATCGCCATGAAGCGTGCATTGGCTGATGCCGGCTTGCAGCCATCCGATATCGATTATGTCAACGCCCACGCTACATCTACTGTCGCCGGTGATATTGAGGAAGCCAAAGCGTTGACACGGTTGTTTGTACAATCTCCATCCTCCAATCTCCATTCTCCAATGATTTCGTCAACGAAATCGATGACCGGCCACGAGAACTGGATGGCAGGGGCAAGTGAAGCAATCTATTCGATACTGATGATGCAAAACAACTTCGTGGCACCCAATATCAATCTGGAGCACAAGATAGACGAAGCCAAAGACCTCAATATCGTTTCCGAAACCGTCTATACCCCAATTAATGCCGTCCTCTCCAATTCCTCCGGCATGGGAGGAACCAATAGCGCATTAGTGTTTAGAAAAATGGAGTAAGGAATTAAAAAGTGAGTTTATGAATTAGTAAATCGTTAATCAATTATTGAATATGAAACGATATGCATTAGTGACCGGCGCAAGCCGTGGAATAGGAAGAGCCATTGCCATCGAGTTGGCAAAAGACGGTTGCTCTATCCTCTTGAACTACAAGAGCAATCACGCTGCGGCTGAAGAAGCCAAGCGTCTCATTGAGGAAGCTGGTGGAGAAGCGGAATTAATACCCTTTGATGTAAGCCAACCCGATGCCATCAACGCCGCCTTGGATGCATGGTTCGCTGCCCATCCGGATGACTATATCGATGTGCTGGTCAATAATGCTGGTATCGTGGATGATGATCTCATGCTGATGATGGAGCCCGAGCAGTGGCATCGAGTGATTGACGTCAACCTCAATGGTTTCTTCTATTGCACCCGCCGCGTGATAGAAGGCATGGTAGAAAATCATCACGGAAGAATTATCAATATTTCGTCTATTGCCGGACAAAAAGGACATCCTGGGCAAGTGAATTATGCAGCCGCAAAGGCAGCCCTTATTGGTGCAACGAAGGAATTGGCTACAGAACTGGCGCCCAAGACCATTACGGTCAATGCTGTTGCGCCGGGAATGATAGAGACGGAAATGGCGGAACAGGTGGCAGAGTATATGCCGGAGCGGATGCGTGATATGAACACCATCCCTATGCGGCGCCTTGGTAAACCCGAAGAAGTAGCCTATCTCGTCAGTTTCCTGTGCAGTGACAAGGCGAACTATATTTCCGGACAAGTGATAGGTATCAACGGGGCAGCGTTATAAGCAGTTATAGCCCTCGAATAGTACAAACAGTTAACATTATACATTCTAAATATGACTATGCAAGATATTCAAGAAAAGGTCAATGCCTTTCTAACAGACCGCTTGGAGTATGAGCCGGGCGCAATTAAGCCCGAAGCCGAACTTAAAAACGACTTCGGCATGACATCACTCGATGCCGTAGAAACCGCTATCTTCATCAAGCGCACGTTTGGATTCCAACCCGAGCGTGGCGTCATCAAAACACTTGTAACGCTGCAAGATTTGTACGATTATATTGAATCAAAACTATAACAGCCGAAAACAAACCCTCAAGCGGTATTTATACAAATGACCCTCATTCAGAATCAAATATTGGACGGTGAGCGACCGCTGTATGCCTCGCAAGACGTGCGCTTGGAGCGCGTGACAATAGGTGACGGCGAGTCGGGACTCAAGGAGTCACGCCGCATCGAAGCCGAGGACTGCACGTTCGACGGTATGTACGTGCTCTGGGAGTGTGAAGACGTGCTCTGTACGCGTTGTCAGTTTGCAGCATCCGACCGCGCGCCGCTCTGGTATAGTCGCAACATCCGTCTGCACGACTGCCGCATCAACGCCCCGAAAGCCTTGCGGGAACTCACCGACATTGAACTGACCAACGTGCGCATCAAGAACGCTGCCGAAACGTTCTGGTTCTGCCGCAACGGCAAACTCACCCACATCCGTATGGATAATGCCGAATATGCGTTCTTCCACGCCTCTGGCCAGCGCATTGACCGCATTACGCTGCACGGCAAATACACCTTTCAGTACGCCCAAGACATTGAGATTCACAACGCTTTTCTTGACACCAAAGACGCGTTCTGGGAGAGCCGCGACTGCACCATCTACGACTCCGAAATCCAATCTCCGCCTCGTGCGTTGTCGTATAAGCGGCACACAACCGCTCTGTTACTGCGAAAACCTCATCCTCGAGGACTGCACGTTCACCCCTGATGCCGACCTCGCGTTCGAATATTCGTCCGTCAACGCCACGCTTCTCTCGCCCGTCACATCTATCAAGAACCCCACTACAGGCAGCATCACGTGCCCCTCGTGCAGCGAGATTATCCGTGACAAGTTCGCCCGCCAACCCGACAACTGCCGAATAACCGAAACAGGCAAATAAACCGAATCCATTTTTTCACAAAACAATCATGAACGATAAACAACTTGTAACCCTTGAGGACTTGGAGGCTTTGTATGCCAAAGCATCGGGCAAAGCACAAAACTCCCTAAAGTCCTTTCAATCCGCGCACACCATCCTCGAACGACATCTGTATGCCGAGCGATTGCTGAAAAATGACTACCACAAGGTTGATTGGTCGGAGGAGTGCAAGTCGCCAAAAGATATCTTGAATTTCGCATATCTCTGGATGAATCCCTTGGTATGGCAAGAACCTTCTACAGAACCGGATTTGCTCATTGACGGACGAATCGCGAAGGAGGTTTTTGATGGTGATAGATTCTACGAGATAACCGATTTAACGGAGTACATCTACGAGCAAATCATCCTCGCTTACGCCGATTCCCCTACTGTGTTTGACCGTGACATCTTGGAAGCAAAGTTTGTAAAAGGAATGTACGACTGGAGTCCGCTCACGTGGGACGTAAAGACTTTCATCGAAGATGTTATAGAGGGTCAAGAGATTGATGAGAATGAATTAAACAAAACCTACTACAACTTCATCCGCCTGCGCTATAATCTTCAACTTATTGCCGAAAAGCGCAGCCCCAAGCAAGCCGCTAAATTGTTGATAACGCTACGAAACGAGTGGAAAAAAATCAAACTCAACAAAACAGGCTTCCACTTAATGGAAGCAGACGACATCGCAGAGTTCGAAACCCAGCTGTTTAACAATTTTGACGACCTGCTCAGCGAATGGGAGGGTGTTACAAACAGCCATTCTCTTGCCACCTCAATCCTCGCTATAACGGAAGAAACTCCCTATCAAATGTGCGCAAAAGAAGTTATACAAATTATCACCGAAGCAAAGTCTAAGGCTGATGCCTGCAGAAAATTGATGACTAATTCTAAATTCATTGATTTCAAAGACAAAACCGACGACGATAAAGCCGCTGCCGTCAACCCTTGGGTAGCACAAACCAACAAAGATTACGTCTTCACCGGCGACGACTTCCGCAAGGCGCGAAATGGCTAATCTTGCCTATTCTTGCCGCACAAAATAGCCTTTCTTTCCGCCGACTTTCCGAATCTTTTCCGAATACTTTCCGAATACCTTCCGAAAACGAGACAAAATTTGCTTGTCTCGTTTTTTTGTCGTAACTTTGCATTGGATTTCAGATCAGCCAGGCTGTTCTACAAGGAAATCCATAACATAATTTTATAACCGGCTAATCAAAGCGCGTATAATAACCGATGGAAGGCTCATCGCGCAATCATCTCAGAGCCAACCACCGGGAAAAGAGATTAACGGTTAGCCATAAACTGAAAAAGTTTATGGGAACTTTTGTTAAAGAATACGACTGGATGTGGTCACAATCAGGGCTCAATCTTAGCCCCGTAGAGTGCCGTATCTACGCTTACATCTATGGACTTACTGAGTCCAAAACAGCCAAAACCAAAGGCTACAACGGAAGTACAAGACAACTTTCAAGAACCCTCGGCTTAAGCCTTGGGATGACTTCCATCGTCTTGAATAATCTCCAAAAGGAACAACTAATTATCTTACAAAACGGAGTCTATATGACTGTTCAACTATCGAACGATAGTGTTCAATTAGTGAACAGCAGTGTTCAACTATTGAACGAAAATGTTCAACCATTGAACGAAAGTGTTCAATCATTGAACCCCCGTACCCCTATAAATAAAGATAAAGAAAAAAGAGAAGAGAATAATATAGCGTGCGATACAATCGCAACGCCTAACCCCTCTACCTTTTCTTCTTTTGATAAAACTATTGCTTCTAATCAATCTTCTTCATTCAATCTCCTACTCGCTGCCTTCAAATCCCACAACTGCAACACGAACCCATCTGCCGACATCCTTGCCACCGCTCGCAACCTTTGGGAGCAACTCCCCGACTACAAACAATCCCAACTCCTACAAGCCATCAACGATGGCTCTTGGAACAAACCCCGACTTGATTGGATCATCACAGATTTCAAGTTCCGCGAACCCGTCAACTACGCCGGTTTGCAAGCACCGAGAGGAGCAATCCTGTATCAAGTACCCATTGCTCCAGGAAAAAAAGCCGTCTATACCATTGAGGATGTCAAGGAGTTTCATATACCTAATGCGAAATTCTATATGAAAGTCCCCCTTTGATTTATCATGCTCTTTGTATTGTTGCCTGATGTTGGAGAGCAGTCGGCTCGTCGTTAGGTTGTCATTGGAAGATGGTCGCGTGATGCTCGCGTGGATTCCCCGACCATCTTCCAATCATCTTCTACCCTGCCGCCCCAAAATCGCCATCACATTCGTTTATTTCGCTTAATTCGTGAACAAATAGTCCAAAATTTCACATTTTTTTGCTCAAACTCTTGCATATATCATTTTTTTTTCGTACCTTTGCAGCGATTTTATAAACTACTCAGCGCATTGAGTAAATTTACGCAGTGCATTGAGTAAAATTTTCAGACATGATACAACGCTCTTATTTTCATACGATTGTGGCGCGGATAAAGGAACCACGCAAGTTCATACAGATAGTGGAAGGACCCCGACAAGTCGGTAAATCTACACTTATCAAGCAGGTGTTACATAGCATTTCCGTGCCGTGGATGCATTTTGCTGCGGACAATGTGCCGGCTACGCGTAGTGCATGGATCAGCGATTGTTGGGCATCGGCGCGCAACAAGTTGCAGATGGAACATCTTCCTGAGCTGCTGCTGGTGATTGACGAGTTGCAAAAACTGCAAAACTGGGCAGAAGTTGTCAAGAAAGAGTGGGATGCAGACACATTCAATGATATCAATATCAAAGTTGTGCTGTTAGGCTCGTCGCGCGTGCGCTTGGAGAAAGGATTGAGCGAGAGTCTGAAAGGTCGCTTTGAAACAATCAAGATGCCAAACTGGTCACTGAGCGAAATGCAGCAAGCCTTCGGATTTACGACCGACGAGTATATCTATTACGGCGGCTACCCGGGTGCAGCCGACCTCAGGCACGATCTTGATCGCTGGCAGGAGTATATATCCGCATCGATTGTGGATGCCACTATCAACAACGACATCCTAATGGATACGCCGATAGCCAAACCCGCATTGCTGCGTCAGACCTTCGAACTCAGTAGCGCCTATTCCGGGCAGTTGGTCTCGCTCACGAAGATGATAGGGCAACTGCAGGATGCCGGCAATACTACCACCCTTGCGCACTATCTTGAACTATTAGCACAAAGCGGGATGGTGTGCGGACTCAGCAAGTTCGCTATGGATAAGGCACGACGACGCAACTCTATTCCTAAATATCAGGTGTTTAACAACGCGCTTATGAGTTTGTATTGCGAGCATGATTTTGCTGCCACACGAGCCGACCACAAGCTTTGGGGAAGATTATTCGAATCTGCCGTGGGCGCACATATCATGAACTGCGCTTATACCGGGCGTTTCGAGGTCTATTATTGGCGTGAGGGAAAGGACGAGGTGGATTTCGTGCTTGTTAAGAACTCGAAGATTGTGGCTGTGGAGGTTAAGAGCAATCACGACAAAGACACCTCTGGACTGCATACGTTCGACGAGTTGTACCATCCGCATCGCTCTGTTCTGGTTGGGGAGGGAGGAATCCCCCTGGAAACGTTCCTCCACTCCGACCTCAAGGAACTATTTGCATAAATTTCTTTTTGCATTCAAGCATAGCATAGCGGCATCTTGCTGCTATGCTGTTTTATGGCATATCTGTAATTGTTGACTTAAAGAGTTCATCGCAATTGTCTTTAATTGTCTTTCATTGTTGACCTAAAATCCCCATCGCATTCGTTTAATTCGCTTAATTCGTGAACATATCTATCTGCGACCTCAACCTTGCAAACCTTACCCCTTTATTTGCCACCTGCTTATAGCAGGGTGTACGTTTTTTATGATTGTGTTATCCCGCTTTATGTTTTACAACATATTTTTGTTCCAAAATTTGCATATATTAAATATTATTCTTAACTTTGTACGCTTTTTTCGGTGAATCTTAAAAATAGAACATTTTAAACAAACAAATATGATGAAACATATTTACACAAAATTAACTTTCTTACTCTTATTACTGCTTGGCAGCACATCGCTGTTTGGTAGTACGTATTATTCAAAATTAACCGGTACCGCATCTCCTACAGGTGCCGGAAAGGTGTACATTAATGATGCGGAAGGTAACAATACGCAAGATAAATACGAAAACCAATCGCACACCTACACCATCAAAGCAACGCCCAATGATGGATATTACTTTTCGAAGTGGAGTGGATCATCTGTATCGCTCAATAGTACAACAAATAATCCCACCACATGTACTATCAATGCCACGTCTACAGACTCAAGGAATCCCACATCCGGTTCAGTTACTGCCACGTTCAAAGCAGTAACCGTTAGTTCCGTTAATTCCAACACAACCTCCTCAAGTTCCCCATTAAAAGTAGTTTCGCCTTCTACTGCCTACTACGCAACAGTTAAGTTTACTGTTGCCAATGCGGACGCAACGGCAGACTTTA
>CADBAZ010000082.1 GCA_902792835.1 uncultured Bacteroidales bacterium | reverse complement strand
CGGCAAGAATGGTGCCGGCAAAACAACCCTGCTGCGTATGATTGCCGGTGAGGAAACTCCCACAAGCGGTCATATCAGCAAGGATACCGACCTTCGTATCGGTTACCTGCCGCAGCAGATGATCCACAACGAGGGCACGACGCTGCGCGAAGAGGTGGATACCGTGCGCGACAAGCAAGATCCGAAGAGTGTAGGGCAGATGGAGCGCGTACTCATCGGTTTGGGATTTGAGCGCACGGACTTCAATCGCCCGTGCGATGAGTTCTCGGGTGTTGCAACAGCCCGATCTGCTACTGCTCGATGAACCGACGAACCACCTCGACATCGAGTCCATCCAATGGCTTGAAGAGTGGCTGCAAACGGCACCATGTGCTGCGATCATTGTCAGTCACGACCGTGCGTTCATCGATAATGTGACCAACCGAACGATAGAGATCTCGCTCGGCAGAATATACGACTACAACGTGCCTTATTCGCAGTTTGTCACATTGCGCCAAGAACGTCACGAGCAGCAAGTGCGTGCCTATGAGAATCAGCAGAAGATGATCAAGGATACAGAGGAGTTCATCGAGCGCTTCCGTTACAAAGCAACGAAGAGTGTGCAGGTGCAGAGTCGCATCAAGCAACTCAACAAGTTGGAGCGGCTGGAAGTTGATCTGGAAGACAATTCGCGACTGAGGATGAAGTTCCCTCCGGCACCGCGTAGCGGAGATTTTCCGGTCATTGCTGATGATGTGCGCAAGGCTTTTGGCAATCACGTTGTGTTTGATCATGTGACCTTTACCATTCGTCGCGGTGAGAAAGTAGCCTTTGTGGGCAAGAACGGTGAGGGAAAGACAACGCTGGTGCGTTGCATCATGAACGAACTGACGGACTACACAGGCACGTTGAAGATCGGGCATAACGTCAAGATAGGTTATTTTGCGCAGAATCAGGCATCGCTACTCGATGGCGACTTGACGGTATTTGATACCATTGACCGCGTGGCAACGGGCGATATACGCACCCGCATCAAGGACATTCTGGGTGCATTTATGTTCGGCGGAGAGGCGATAGACAAACGTGTGAAAGTCCTTTCCGGCGGTGAGCGTAGCCGTCTGGCGATGATTCGATTGCTGCTCGAGCCGGTGAACCTGCTCATCCTCGACGAGCCGACCAACCACCTTGATATGCGCAGCAAAGACGTGCTCAAGGAAGCTTTACAGGCTTTTGACGGTACGGTTATTCTTGTCAGTCACGACCGCGACTTCCTCGACGGCATAGTGAGCAAGGTATATGAGTTCGGCGGCGGCAAGGTGCGCGAACACCTGGGTGGCATCTACGATTGGCTGAGGTATAAGAAGTCAGATATCAGAGATGATGCAGATAAGGCGATTGATCTTGCATTGCAGAAGCCAACAACAAACAGCCAAGAGCCAAAAGCCAAGAGTCAAGAGCCAACCTCCGGCGCAGCCGACTATGCAGCCCAGAAAGCCAAAGCCGCAGAACTGCGCAAAGCCCAGAAAGCCGTAGCCCAAGCCGAAGAGGATATAAGCCGCTTGGAGCAAGAGATATTGGATATAGAGCAGGTACTTGCCGAGGTAGAGGGGCAGTCCCCAGAGAACTTCGAGAAGTACAACCGCCTCAAGCGCGATTTGGAACACCGCATGTATGAGTGGGAGTTGCTCAGCGAACAATTGGCAGAAATAACTGAAAACTGATTGCTGACGGCTGAATACTAAGATTATGGAAGAAATCATCAATTATATCAAGACGTGGCTGTTGTACGGCAACGCTGACGAGGCGCAGAACATCGGTTATACCGATGACGAACGCGAGTGGCCGAAGTATAAGCTTGTGATCGTGCCCAACGGTCACTTGGGCAAGGACATTGTGTTGCCGGATTTGAAGACCCCGCGAGTAGAGCAGTGGTCGCCGGACAACGCGCCGGAGAAGATCGTGAACGTGGTGCGCATTGACCTCATCTACAACACGTTCTTCTTTACCTCGCGTGCCGAGGAACTGATCAATACCCAGCGCGACGAGCACGGGCGATTCCTTGCAGCGTATTCTATCCTCAGCAAGCGCAACAGGTTGATGGTACCGATGCTCGATGAGTATGCACGTTTGACGACGAAAGCCGTGGGATTGCCATTGCCTCCGACAGGATTTGCGCATATCTATCTGACGCACGATGTCGATACCATTGCGCATTACCGTCACTTGCGTGGTGCAGTAGGCGGCATACTGCGTGGTGAGTGGAGGCAAGTGTTACGCTCGTGGCAGGATATAGACAGCGATCCCGCATATACCTTCCCGTGGCTCATTAAGCAAGACAAGCGTGTGCCGCTGGCGGAGAGTATTTTCTTTATCAAGCACTCGTTCGGCAAGGGATATGATTACCCGCAGTACAACCATCACAGCCCTGATGCACGCCGCTTGCGTAAGTTGCTTGAACAAAACAAAGCAACTATCGGTTGGCATAGTTCGTATTATGGTCCAGGTAGCATCGAGCGCCGCACATCACGAACAAACGAGTTGGCAATTCACCGCTCGCATTACCTGAATTGCTCTATTCAGACCATGCGCCAATTATGCGAACTTGGTGTGACGGATGATTTTACGATGGGATTTCCTGACCGTGCTGGTTTTCGTTTGCAGACCTCGCGCGCTGTCTTGTGGATTGATCCCGAACGCATGCAACTGACGGAATTGGTGCTCCATCCGCTCCTCATCATGGATTGTACGCTGAGCAACAGCAACTACATGCACCTCGATCAAGATGAAGCCGCTTACCTCTGTCAGCAACTCATCGACAAAGTGCGCATGCACAACGGCGATTTGTGTTTGCTGTGGCATAACAGCAATCTTGGCACAAATACATACTTGCGTGCCTTATACAAACAACTGATTACTGAACTTTCCCACTAATCGTGCAACCAACTGCCACACATAGACTGCTCGTACTTGCTGACCCCTATGGCAAACCGAGTTATGCTCCGCGTCTGAGGAGTATATGCGAGCATCTTGCCGCCCAAGGCTGGCAGGTGGATGTCTATACCGAGCAGTGGCAGCCGTTGGACTTCAAGCACGACAACTATACCATCACCACTATCCCCTTCTACCGCAACCAAGGAATAGATTGGGCAATCAAAGCCTTCTGGTCGTTGCTTACGGATTGGAAGGAGCGAAAGTTTGCGCGTGAAGTGAGCAGGCTGATAGCCGGCAAGCAGTATGATGCGGTGCTATGTACTACGTTCTCGACGTTTCCGTTAGGTGCAGCACTTCAGATAGCCCGGCAGAACCACTTGCCGCTAATCGCAGACATACGTGACATTGACGAACAAGCGCCGAACAGTCAGTATCAGGCTCACCGCCAATGGTGGGCACGACTGATGCGAGGATGGTACAGACGCACGTATATACGTCGCCGGAACAGAGTTATCATGAAAGCTCAATTGGTTACAACCGTTTCGCCGTGGCATGTGGAGTACCTCAAGCAGTTCAATCCGAATGTTGTTTTGG
Organism: uncultured Bacteroidales bacterium; assembly: GCA_902792835.1. GTDB lineage: Bacteria > Bacteroidota > Bacteroidia > Bacteroidales > Paludibacteraceae > Colicola. The sequence continues at coordinate 5,128 of CADBAZ010000082.1, read as the reverse complement.
TTTGTAACGGGTTCGACAAAGACGTGTTCTTCCCGACTCCGATGCCTGTTAAGACATTCGATATAGTCTATACAGGACGAATCTATGAATCGGAATTACAAGATCCGAAGTGCTTTTTTGAGGGCTTGAGTTTGCTGCCCGAGATGGAAAACTTCCGCGTCGTATGGTACACCAACGCCGAAGGACAAGAGCGCATCAAAGCCTACGTTAAGCAATACGGAATCCGTTGCGAGATGCTATTCAACGATTACGTTAATCCGGTGCAAATCCCGCAGATTCTCAACCAAAGCAGTATGGTTCTGGTGTTCTCTCATCCGGCAGGCAAGCAAGGTCCGCACGGGATAATGACCACGAAGTTCTACGAGGCTTTGGGCGTTGAGAAACCCGTGCTCTGTGCACCATCCGACGAAGAGTGTCTGGAAGCGGTTATTCGTGAGACGAATGCTGGCATAGCGGCACGCACGCCGCAAGAGGTAGCAGCGTTTATACAGGATAAGTACAATGAGTGGCTCACTAATGGCTACACACGACAAAAGGTTAATACAGAACTAAAACAACGCTTCACACGACAATCGCAAGCTCAGCAATTCGAGCAGCTAATAACAGATACCATTGCACCATTAGTGTCGGTTATTGTGCCGGTATATAATGCTGCAGATTACTTGACTGAATGTGTTCAGTCACTTATTGAGCAAGACACAGCATCGCCGCTGCAAATTATTCTTGTTGATGACGGCAGTACAGATAGCAGTCTGAGCCTCATCCGACAGTTTGCAGAAAGCAAGGTTCAAGCAAGACAGGTAATGATGCTCACTCAGCCGCACTCCGGTCAAGGTGCTGCACGTAACCTCGGTTTGCAACATGCCACAGGCAGATTCATCTGCTTCTTGGATGCCGATGACCGGCTGGAGAAGGATTTTGTGAGTAGAATGCTTACGGCTACTATCAGCAGCGATGTTGTGCAATGCGGCTACCGGCGTGTGAAAATCGACGGAACAATTATTGTTACCAAACAGCCACGGCACTTCTATCAATTCGTTTCGCCATGCATGCGCCTGTACAAGAGTGAGTTGTTACGTGACGTGCGTTTTCCCGAAGGGATGATTTATGAGGATGTAATCTTCTCGTTGCGCCTGTGGGCTAAACGACCGAAACGCACGATTATTCCGTACATTGGCTACAATTATCGTCTGAACAATGTATCCACGACCTCTCGCGTCGATCGCCCTGCACAGCGCAAACTTTACGCAACCATCCGTGCAACGCAAGCCCCATTGTGGCTGAAACTTTATACGATCATTCGCCTTAAAATACATTTCTTACGATGAACACAAACGATATACTCAACTTGCTGCACCAAGAGGTTGTGCCCGCTATCGGTTGTACTGAACCGATGTGCGTGGCGCTATGTGTGGCGCGCGCCAAGGAGCAGTTAGGTGCAGAGCCTGACGCTATCACAGTCAGCGTAAGCAAGAACATCTACAAGAACGCCATGGGCGTAGGTATCCCCGGCACGGGTATGAACGGTCTGCCTATAGCCATTGCGCTGGGCGCAACCATTGGCAAGAGCGAGTACGACCTGGAAGTGCTGCGCGACACTACACCTGAAGCTGTAGCCTACGCCAAATCGTACATGCAGCGCGTGCCGCCTATGATCACCATTGAACAAGACGCACCGGATTTGCTCTATGTGCATGTGGTAGTGAGCCGTGAGAGCAGAACAGCCGAAGCCACTATCCAAGGCAGCCATACAGGCAAACCGTGCGAAACATACAGCATCAGCAACCTAAAAGAGGTCTATGACTTTGCGCTGAATGTGCCGCTCAGCGATGTACAGTTCCTTATGGATGGTGCAAAGATGAACATGGCAGCGGCTGAGAAGTCGTTCATGGGTAGTTATGGTCATGGTCTTGGACGCTTGTTGCACACAGTAAGTAATCAGCATTTGACCAACAGCCCGCACACTCAGATGTCGAACATCTTTGGTGATACTTTGTTCACGAAGATTCTTTGCTATACCTGCGGAGCTTGTGATGCGCGAATGTCGGGCGCTATGGTGCCCGTGATGTCGAACTCAGGCAGCGGTAACCAAGGCATCAGTTGCTCGATTCCTGTATATCTCTATGCCTTGGAGCATAATATGGACGAGGAGCAAACACTGCGTGCTCTCACGCTAAGCAACCTCACCGTCATATATATCAAGCAGTCGCTTGGCAGACTGTCTGCTCTCTGCGGTTGCGTCGTTGCGGCTACAGGCTCTGCAGCCGGACTTACTTACCTCATGGGCGGACAATACGATGAGGTCACCTTCGCCATCAAGAACATGATTGCCAATATCTCCGGCATGATCTGCGACGGTGCCAAACCAGCCTGTGCATTGAAGGTCACCAGCGGCGTAGCTACCGCCGTGCTCTCCGCATCCATGGCGATGCATCACTCGTTTGCCGAAGCCACGGAAGGTATTGTCGAAGATGACATCGACCGTACGATCCACAACCTCACGCGCATCGGTCACGACGGCATGTGCCAAACTGATGACCTCATCATTGACATAATGACCCACAAAAATTAATGTATCAGCCATGATTGGCTGATCTTAACTGACAACAGAAAACTGAATACTTATGATTACTATAGAACAATTAAAAGACGTACAGCAAAGGGCAGATAAGTTGAAAACTTACCTTGCCATCGACGAGAAACGCATTCAGCTCGAGGAGGAAGAACTCCACACCCAGGCTCCCGGGTTCTGGGAAGACGCCAAAGCTGCCGAGACACAAATGCGCAAGGTGAAAGCACTGCGCCGTTGGATAGAGGGCTACGAAGGTGTGCGTGCCGCTACTGCTGAACTCGAACTTGCCTTCGATTATTACAAAGAGGAACTTGTAACCGAAGAGGAGGTTGATGCAGCCTACGCTCACGCTATGCGCGAGGTTGAAGACCTTGAGATGAAAAATATGCTCTCGCACGAGGAGGATGCAATGCCGGCTGTGCTGAAGATTGTAGCCGGTGCAGGTGGTACAGAGGCACAAGATTGGGCAGAACAGCTGATGCGCATGTACCAGCGTTACTGCGAGAAACATGACTACAAAGTTACTATTGCCAACTTGCAAGAGGGTGATGAAGCCGGCATCAAGACTGTAACGTTTAATATAGAAGGTGATATGGCGTACGGTTACCTCAAGAGTGAGAACGGGGTTCATCGTTTGGTTCGCGTCAGCCCGTACAACGCCCAAGGCAAGCGAATGACATCCTTCGCATCAGTCTTTGTTGTGCCGTTGATTGATGACTCAATAGAAATAACCGTAGATCCGGCAGGCTTGAGTTGGGATACCTTCCGTTCGTCAGGTGCTGGTGGTCAGAACGTGAACAAGGTCGAGTCCGGCGTACGTCTGCACTATAAATTTGTGAATCCGCTCACCGGTCAGCCCGACGAGATTGTTATTGAGAACACCGAGACCCGTGACCAGCCCAAGAACCGAGAGAATGCACTCCGCCATCTGCGCTCGCAACTCTACGAACTCGAATTGGAGAAACGTCGCCAAGCACAAGCGAAGGTTGAGGCTGGCAAAAAGAAAATAGAGTGGGGCAGTCAGATTCGCTCCTACGTCTTCGATGACCGCCGCGTCAAAGACCACCGCACCAACTATCAGACCTCGAACGTCAATGCCGTCATGGACGGTGACATCGACGCCTTCATCAAAGCCTACCTCATGGAGTTCCCGGACTAATAGGGTACTATAGTTTTGCGGAAAGTATCGGGACAACCGTTAGTTGTTCGTTCGTTGTTCCTTGGTTGTTCGTTCGTCATTAACCTAATAAACAAATAGCCCGAGCTTTTGCCCGGGCTATTGTTTTGACTGATCAATTGGAATCAAAGGATTCCATTGCAGTCGTGTGTATCAGTTCTGATTAGCGAACTTGAGCACCACCTACGTTGAAGAGCTTGTTGTCGCGTACGATGTACATAACGCCGTCAACAACAACCTTCTGAGCCTTCTCGGTGAGAACGATATCCTCTACACCTGACGGAGCAACCCAGTTTGCTTTCCATACATAAACCTCAGGATCGCTGAAGTCAAGTTCGATCCACTTGCAAGGAGTGCCCTTGTAGGTATCCTCTTTCCATACGTCCTTAAACGTAATGTTATCCAGACCTACAGGTTTACCTTCTTCGGTTATCTTATTCACATAAACGATCTCGTTGTCCCATGTACCAGCCTCGCGGAACTAGCCGGTGTTAAGGAGTTCCATAGCTGTACCACCCCAACTATCGAATGTACCGATGATTTCAACACCTGCTGCAGGAGCATTTGCCGGAACATTTACCCCTATAACGACGTACTCTGCAGCTGAGGGTTTCTCGCAGTTGGTCCAGGAATACAGATCAGGATCGCCAAGGTCAAAAAAGAGGTCGGTTGTTTCACCAAGTAATAGGTTATTACCTGATGCTTCAACGATGCCTGCACCGCTAAATGCCTTCCACTCATCGTTATCAGTGTCATATTCTTTGAGCTCATTTGTCCACTCCTTACCCCACTCTTCAGAAGAACGGAATTTAAACTCAGAACCCTCAGCTGCCTTAAAGCTAATCTCGAATACAGCACCCGGGAGACCTGCATTCTGACGCTCAGCAGTCTTCAGTTCATTCATCTCCATAGCCTGTTGTGCCCAACCATTGAAACCACCGGAGATAGCAGGAGTGATAAAGTCCTCGTCGTTGCAATCCGGAGAAACCAATGCAACGTTGTAAACATGATAAACAGCGGTACAAGGATTATTCTTCCAGCTCTTAACATCAATTACAACGATACCAGCGCCAATGTTCTTGATATCGACCTCGTTGGTGTTACCGGGAAGCAAATCAGCAGTACCACGAATCAGTTCTGCATCAGCACCAAGTTGGTAATCCCAGTTAAACAAACCGCTACCGTCCAATTGAACGGGCTTAGCCTGTATACCACCATTTTGAATGACTTCGGGATCTTCGGGATCTGTTGCATCATCCCACGAAACTACATACCAGCCTTCGAAACCTTCTACTGCCTGGAATTTCTCCAATTCTGCAGAGGTAGACCAACCTACATAGGTACCAATGAGGACGATGTCATTACAAGCGCTCTCGTTG
>CADBAZ010000081.1 GCA_902792835.1 uncultured Bacteroidales bacterium | reverse complement strand
GCGAACGTGCCGTTTGTGGCGTGCTCGTGGGGATTCGTGCGCCGCGATGCGCTTGTGGATGCCGGAGTGACTCGCATTATTGACAAGCCGGAAGAACTGATGCTACAATATTTAGGTAATGTCGTCGAATAGCAAAACCATAGAAGTTGTCGCTGCTGTCATCATTGATGCAGACAGGCGCATCTTTGCCACGCAACGCGGTTACGGCGAATGGAAAGACTGGTGGGAGTTCCCCGGGGGAAAGATCGAACCCGACGAAACACCGGAGCAGGCATTGCGTCGCGAGATACGCGAGGAACTGGATGCCGATATTCAGGTCGGCGAACTGCTGCGCACGATTGATTACGACTATCCGAAGTTTCACCTGACGATGCACTGCTACCGATGCACGCTCGCGGATGGTCATCTCACGCTGCTCGAACACGAAGCTGCCAAATGGCTCAAACCGGCAGAACTGAACTCGGTCAAGTGGCTGCCTGCCGATGAGGATTTGATTAACGAACTGAAAAGAGAATAATTTTTAAGATTACTATAACCATGTTACACGTATTAGCATCCGCTATTCACAAGGAAGAACTTAATCTTCCGTTTCAACTCCCGGAGGAGTTTGTAGAAAACCATCAGTGTGTTGCCGTATTGACGGGAGGCTCAGAGGCACTGTTCCTCCGACTTGTCGATGAAGGCAAAGTGTCGCTCAAGGAGCCGATCTTCATCATTGCATCGGGCTACAGCAACTCGCTTGCTGCATCGCTGGAAATCCTGGCATGGATTCAGCAGCACAAGGGTTCAGGGCGTGTCGTTACCTCGCCTGAGCAGATAAATAATTCCGTACTCAAACGTACCAATCTGCGTCTCGGCGTAGTAGGCGAACCGTCCGATTGGCTGATAGCCTCGAAGGTGGACGATGCTTATATCTATGAGCAAACAGGCATTCGAATGGTGCACATTCCTATTGAAGAGGTTACCTCGCTCGGTGAGGTTGACGGAGGTATGGCAGGTGCAGAACTCATTTATCAGCGACTGAAAGAGATCGTTGCGCGCTATAATCTCAACGGTTTGACGCTGCGTTGCTTTGATTTGCTCACCACAGTTAAGAACACCGGCTGCATTGCACTCAGTCACCTGAACGACGAAGGAATACCTGCATCCTGTGAGGGAGATATACCATTGCTGCTGACGATGATTCTCGCCAAGCAGAAGTACGGTCAGATAGGATTCCAAGTCAATCCGGCACGTATAGGCGATGACGGCAAGATGCTGTTTGCACACTGCACAATCCCGTTGAAGATGACTACCTCACACGTATTTGACACACACTTTGAGTCCGGCATCGGCGTAGGCATCCATGGTGAACTGCCGTTGGGCAAGTATCGTCTGATGAAGCTTTCCACCGATCTCACGCAGCTTGTTGACGAACCGGTAGAATTGGTGGCAAACCAATATGAGCAGAACTTATGCCGCACGCAAGTATGGCTGCAAGCCACACCTAAGTTGGCTCATCAACTGTTGACTCAACCGTTGCAGAACCATCACTTGCTGATACGAGAGGTGTAAACAGAGATTCAGAACAAGCCTAAACGTCTGATCAGACGTAGCAGACATGTAGGGATGAGCAGAATAATCCCGCACAGTACCCGCCAGAATACGGTGGGTATTGTTGTTTTGCTGCGACCGTGGAATAGTGCGCGTAAGGCTCGACGGGCGAGAGTTTCGGGGCTGACGATCATGCCCAAGCACTTGCCTAACTTCGTCATCCAAGGTTTGATGCTGTACAGCCCTGTATCCACAGCGCCCGGGCTGACGTCAGTGACATGAACGCCGTACTTGTGTAATTCTATATGTAACGCGCGCGTGAAGTGCGCAAGGAAGGCTTTTGTGCCTCCGTAGGTGCCCAAACGTTGCGCTGCCATCTTACTCGTCACCGAGCAAACGTTCAGAATGTAACCTTTACGGCGATTGCGCATATCTTGCCCAAACAGGTAACAGAGCATCGCCGGTGTGTACATGTGCAGGTTCATAATCAGCGACGTGAAGGCTTCGCTGTCATCGAGTATATCCTTGTCGTGATACACTCCGGCATTGTTCACCAGCACCTCGACTTCCCAATTTTGCTCATGGCAGTAGTCGTAGAGCTCGCGGGCTGAGTTCTGTTGCCCCAAGTCTAGCACCAAGCCATGAACGGTTACGCCATATTGCTCGTTGAGCTGCTTGGCGCAATCCATGATCTCGTACACATTGCTGACAATGATCAGCGGATAACCTTTCTGCGCCAATTGACGTGCAAACTCCAAACCGATACCGCTACTCGCACCTGTTACCAGAGCATATCTATATTTTTCTTCGTCTTTCATCTTTTAACTAAATCAAGCACTATGAATTTTCTTGAATAGGATAGAGTAAACCGTTCGGAAGAAATATGCAAAATCTGTTCGAATCGGATGTGCCAAATAAGCATCCAGGTATTTATTCTCGCTGGCAAAGAGCTCCTCGAAAGTATTCGGGTGGTCGATATAGAACGGAGGAATTAATCCCGGTTTGGCTTTGATGCGCTTCTCTTGCAACTCTTTCGGATACTTGTTGAACATAGCCTGTGAGAGCGGACGAACACCCACGAGTTTCACATCGCCCTTGAGCCAGTTGATGAGCATCGGCAGTTCGTCGAGCCAATATTTGCGCATTACTCGTCCCCACGACGATATACGCCAATCTCCATCGGCTTTGTCGGCTATGTTCATTCCTCCTTGCTCGTCGAACACTACATCTTGAATATATTCGGCATAAGGATGCATGGTGCGGAACTTGTAGAAGAACCGGATCTCGCCGTTCTTGCAAATTCGCGGCAGTTTGATGAGTGGCCCGTAGATCTTGAGTTGCTCCTGAGGGTAGGGTTGCATCTTACGGTGTGCAAATACGTACTCTATATGTCCCATCGGCACAACCTCATCTACCTCAAATCCGCAGAAGTACAAGCGCCCGAACACTTCGGTCTTCGACAACATGCGTTTCCGTCCTTTCGTCAGGTCGTAGTACAGACGCGAGGAAAGTGCCAACCTGGGCAAGACACGTTTATGCCAGAAGTACGTCAGATAAACAAGCCAGTTTAGCGGTTTAGGATATTTGTTGAGAATCTTCTGCTTCATGTACTCTTGCGGACGATAGCAGCAGACATACCGTCCGTCATCGGGCAGTTTCTGATTGACGATACAGAATCGCCGGTTGATACCTTTGGCATCGTTCAGTAGTGTCAAGTCAACCAGTGTCTTGTATTGATAATCAGGAATCTGCAAGAAGCTGAATCGGTCGCGGTTGGCTACGATCTTCGTTTGGAGTGAGTCGAGATGCGCTTTCTCAAGCAACATCCTGTAATCCTCGTTCGTGGTGATAGAAAGTACCGATTGATGAATAGCCTCAATGGACTGCGGTGAACGCGGCTCGTCACGGCGCAAGACTTTGGCTTTGTGGCGTTGCTCGATCTCCATCGCCGGCACATCCATGTTCTGGGCATATTTCCAATAGTGCTTGGCGATGATGCAAATAAGATTGATTACTGCCACAATGCCGATCATCCAACCCGCAACTACCGGCGAGAGATTGAACAGTGCCAGCATCGAACGAGCGAGCCAGAACACGATAATGAACTCCGTCAGTGCCGGAACAAACATGCCGATAATCTCTTGCCACAGCCGCATCTTCTTGTACGAACGGTGGTACTTACCTGTGATGAGTCCGAGGAAAATCCACAGAATCATCATGGCAATGAACAGCCACACATATACCAGAATAGCCGACTTGTCAGCTGCCACACGCCACAAGATGCACAGCAATCCGGAGATAATCCAGATTACGACATCCGTCCATATACGTGAGAAAACAGATTTAGCGTCCATTGTTTGTGTTAAGCTGTTAAACCGTTATGCTGTTATTTGCCTGCCAAAACGGCTTTGACCATATTCTTGCAGTTCTGTACAATCAGTTCTTTTGCCCAGCCCAGCCAGCTGTTTGTCCAGCGTTGCGGGTGGGTAGTAATCATTACTCCGGCAGGCAGACGACGGTCTTCCATAGCGATGATCAGCTCCGGCGTGCGATGAAACCACCAGCCGTTTTTGTTCCAACGCTCCTGATGCTCGGGCACTTTGTCGCGCAGGCTGTAGTTGTATCCGTCCCAACAGCGACCGGTGTCGGTCAAATACAGCACGTGGTTGAAGTCCACGTCGTAGTACGGTTCACCGATCAGTTGCAGATCGCGGTAGTTATATACCTTCCGTGTTTCTCCGTGTTCGTCCGTGTAGTATTTTTCCCACAACGCGCGGCTGTCGTATCTCGACATCGGTGCACCGTGCATGCAGCAGGTACGTACCGGATAGAACTGCCGGAAATACGCCAATGTATTCTTGAAGTGCTCGTAGGCTTTATCGTGGTCGCCATGGCAAAGAGACATGTCTTCATAATGGTAACCGATCTCATGCCCGAGCGCCGCAATGCGCTTGATGCATTCCGGGTTGTTACTGCTCTTGCCGATGCGGAAATAGTACGAAGCCTTGACGCCCATTTGTGCCTCCAACTCAGCCATCCGCACAGAGTTCCACGGCTTTTTATCGACGTCATGTCGGAGAATGACAAACCGTTCGGGCAACGCTTTCGCGCCACTCAATCCTTGCCGAATTGAGCAGTATTGCTCAAAAGTGATACATTCGGCGCCGGATTCCCCGATAGCCTTTAATAGAGCCTGATATGTCCGTAGTGTGAAATCCCGCATCAATAAATCTCCTCCAGCCACAAAGCCAAACGCACACCAGCCTTATACAATTGCCACTCCATGGGCTGATGGAACTTATATATATAATGATAGGTGTTGCCGTCGAAAGTCTCTTGGTACTCGTAAATCTCCGAAGTCAGATGGTAACTCTCCAGCAGCAACTCAGCCTCGCTCTTTTGCTCGATTGCTTTCCTCTCGGAGTCGTATTTGTCAATCAGGAACTTGGCGTACTCGGTGTACGAGTAACCTTGCGACTGAATAATTTTGCTATCCCAAACCGTGTGCAGGTTCGTGTTGCTGCCAAACCATTTCATCTTCACCGCGTTGCCTCCTTTGTCATCCAGATGTCCCATGTGCATCGGGCAATACCGGTCACCGGCTATATGAATGATAAACGCCAACGCATCGCGGTTTGTGGGATCGTTCTTTAGAATCATAAGGAAGGTATCCGTCATCCTAAACAACTTGCCGCCAACCTTCGGGTAATCCGTCAGTGCTGCCACAACAGCCGAATCAGTCATGCCGGCATCCAGATCCTGGAAGTGCCCGGAACTCATCTCGGGATAGATAGTGTCACTCTTGATTTCATCCGCCCAATTGGCTACATACACCATTCCGTGCTTGCCAAGCACCTTGTCAATCTTCTTCGTTGCACCCGAACTCAGGTAATGATAAGCCACTTCGGCAATGATCCGATGTCCCTCTTGACCCCACGCCAGCAACTCAGCCGGAAGGAGCAGTAACACTGCAAAATGAATAGCAAAAATGTATCGTTTCATGAAATAATCACAATTTAGCCTACAAAGGTACAAAAAATAATTAAAATTTGCAAATAAATTATAAAAAAAAGTCGAGATATGTGTAATTTTTTCATTTCTTTGAGCAAAGTGTAATTTTTCTTTGCAAATTATTTGGAATATTCAAATATTTTTACTATCTTTGCAACCGTATTGTGCGTGCTATAGATTTCTGTAGTACCTGCACGTGTGTAAAAACAGGATTAAATATCAACTTAAAATACACAAAATAAATCAATTAAATCTCATGGACAACAAAAAACGTGTTTACACCTTTGGTAACGGTAAGGCCGAAGGTAATGCCCAGATGCGTGAGCAACTGGGTGGTAAAGGTGCCAACTGCGCCGAGATGAACCTCGTGGGAGTACCTGTTCCTCCGGGATTCACCATCACTACCGATGTCTGCAACGAGTATTATCAGGTAGGTCAAGAGAAGATCGTTGAACTCCTGAACGATGACGTACTCGCAGCTGTTAAGCACATCGAGAACCTCATGAACTGCAAGTTCGGTGACCCGAAGAATCCTCTTCTCGTCAGCGTTCGTTCGGGCGCACGCGCTTCTATGCCGGGTATGATGGATACCATCCTCAACCTCGGTTTGAACGACACCGTGGCTGAGGGAATGTGCCAGAAGACCAACAATCCTCACTTCGTTTATGACTCTTATCGCCGTTTCGTACAGATGTACGGCGACGTTGTGCTCGGCATGAAGCCGGTTAACAAAACCGACATCGATCCGTTCGAGAAGATCATCGACGAGGTTAAGGAAATCCGTCACATCAAACTGGACAAGGACCTCAACGTTGATGAGCTCAAGCTCCTTGTAGCACGCTTCAAAACCGCTATCAAAGAGCAGACCGGCAAGGACTTCCCCAACGATCCTATCGAGCAACTCTGGGGCGCTATCTGCGCTGTATTCCGCAGCTGGATGAACGAGCGCGCTATCCTCTACCGTAAGATGGAAGGAATTCCTGACGAGTGGGGTACTGCCGTAAGCGTTATGGCTATGGTATTCGGTAACATGGGCGAGACTTCGGCTACAGGCGTTTGCTTCAGCCGTGACGCCGCTACCGGTGAGAACCTGTTCAACGGTGAGTACCTGGTTAACGCACAGGGCGAGGACGTTGTAGCAGGTATCCGCACTCCGCAGCAGATCACCCTTGAGGGCAGCCGCCGTTGGGCTAAACTCCAGGGCATCAGCGAGGAAGAGCGTGCAAGCAAGTATCCTTCGATGGAAGAGGCAATGCCGACACTCTATGCTGAACTCAACGAGATCCAGCAGAAACTCGAGAACCACTACCGCGACATGCAAGATATGGAGTTCACCGTACAAGAAGGCAAACTCTGGTTCCTCCAGACCCGTAACGGCAAACGTACCGGTACGGCTATGGTGAAGATTGCTATGGATCTTGTACGCGAAGGCGTTATCTCTGAGAAAGAGGCTATTATGCGTTGCGAGCCGCAGAAACTCGACGAGCTGCTGCACCCTGTATTCGACAAGGACGCTCTCAAGAAAGCCAAAGTTATCACCCAAGGTCTGCCCGCATCTCCGGGTGCTGCCTGTGGTCAGATTGTCTTCCACGCTGACGACGCTCAGGAGTGGCATAAGGACGGTCACAAAGTGATTATGGTTCGTATCGAGACCTCTCCTGAAGACCTTGCAGGTATGTCAGCTGCCGAGGGTATCCTCACCGCTCGTGGTGGTATGACCTCGCACGCTGCTGTTGTTGCCCGCGGTATGGGAAAGTGCTGCGTATCAGGCGCCGGTGCTATCATCGTGGACTACAAGGCTAAGACCGTTACCATCGAGGGCGTAACCTACAAAGAGGGTGACTACATCTCACTCAACGGTTCGACCACAAGTGGCACGTGCCTTTGGAGCCAAGGGTATCGGTCTGACACGTACCGAGCACATGTTCTTTGACGACAAGAAGATCGTAGCTATGCGTGAGATGATCCTTGCCAAGGACAGCGAAGGCCGTGAGAAAGCTCTGGCTAAGCTCCTTCCGTACCAGAAAGCAGACTTCAAGGGTATCCTGTTGGCAATGGACGGACTGCCTGTAAATATCCGTTTGCTCGACCCGCCGTTGCATGAGTTCGTCCCCCATGATCTTGCAGGCCAGCAGACAATGGCTAAAGAGATGGGCGTCAGCGTTGAGGAGATCCAACGCCGTGTAGCATCTCTCGCCGAGAACAACCCGATGCTCGGTCACCGTGGTTGCCGTCTGGGTATCACATTCCCCGAAATTACGGCTATGCAGACCCGCGCTATCCTCAGCGCCGCTTGCGAGCTGAAGAAGGAAGGTCACGATCCTATGCCGGAGATCATGGTACCGCTGATCGGTATCTTGTACGAGTTCAAGCAGCAGAAAGAGATCATCCAAAAGGTTGCCAAAGAAGTATTTGCTGAGTACGGCATCGAGGTTGAGTTCGAGATCGGTACGATGATCGAGATCCCGCGTGCAGCCCTGACTGCTGACCGCATCGCTACCGAGGCTCAGTACTTCTCATTTGGTACCAACGACCTCACCCAGATGACCTTCGGTTACAGCCGTGACGACATCGCTTCGTTCTTGCCGGCTTATCTGGAGAAGAAGATCTTGAAGGTTGATCCGTTCCAGGTTCTTGACCAGCACGGTGTAGGCCAGCTCATCAAGATGGCAGTAGAGAAAGGTCGTGCCGTTCGTCCCGCACTCCGTACAGGTATCTGCGGCGAGCATGGTGGTGAACCTTCATCTGTTAAGTTCTGCGCACGCGTCGGCATGAACTACGCTTCATGCTCACCCTTCCGCGTACCTATCGCTCGCCTCGCCGCCGCTCAGGCTGCTGTTGAGGACGAGAAGTAATCAGCCAAACTTGGCTGATACAAACAAACAGCGCATCTCATGTGAGGTGCGCTGTTCTGTTGTGATTTGCAAAAAAAAATTGCGGTAAGTGACATGTCAACGTACAAAAATTGAAGATTTTTGACAAAAAGCGCAAGAATACAGCAGGGAAATTTGGAAATATGCGGGATATAGTTCAGCCCGGTTAGAATGCCTGCTTTGGGAGCAGGAGGTCGTGAGTTCGAATCTCGCTATCCCGACAAGAAACACGTGGCGAGCCACGATTTCCGCAACCGAGAGGTTGCAGCCCCGATGAGAAAGTTTACTTTCGAAATCGGAAAAGCGGAGGCAATTGCGCGCTTTTATGGCGCAACGCGACATCCGGAAGCGCAATTTGCCGAACGCGGGGTATTAGCTCATCTGGCTAGAGCGCGACACTGGCAGTGTCGAGGTGAGCGGTTCGAGTCCGCTATACTCCACAAGCAAAAGTCTGGTCTATCGCCAGACTTTTGTTGTGTTTACAGGCACAAAAATCCGTAAGTTGGCGACAAAATACAATTTCTTGATAAAAAATCATTCATAAATTTGCATATTTGCATTTATTTTTGTATCTTTGTAGTCGGATTGTGTTTTTGCGCATGCATTAGCACACAAATAAACACGCAAATAAACTTGCAAACAATTAACCTATAAATAGTTTTATTATGGAAAAACCTTATGTTCTTGGAATCGACATGGGCGGAACCGGCACAAAGTTCGGTATAGTTGATGCCCGTGGTAATGTACTTCAATCATCTTCCATCAAAACTCCGGATTATCCCGACATCAACGACTATTGCGATGCACTGTGTGCCGAACTCAAGAAGATCGTTGACGCTTTCGGCGGTATTGAGAACGTTCGCGGCGTCGGCGCCGGCACACCGAACGGTAACTATTACACCGGTTGCATCGAGAATGCTCCGAACCTGCCGTGGAAGGGCGTTGTGCCGTTTGCCAAACTGATCAGTGAGCGTTTGGGTATTCCTTGCCGCATCACCAACGATGCCAATGCAGCTGCAATGGGTGAGATGACCTACGGTGCTGCTCGCGGAATGAAAAACTTCATCGAGATCACATTGGGTACAGGCGTTGGTTCGGGTATCGTGATTGACGGAAAGATCGTGTATGGTCACGACGGTTTTGCCGGTGAGCTTGGTCACACGAAGATCGTTCACGGGCCGGAAGGTCGTCAGTGCGGTTGCGGTCAACGCGGATGTATTGAGGCGTACGCTTCGGCTACCGGTGTAGCTCGTTCGGCTAAAGAGATCATCGAGAACTCAACGAAAGAGACATCGCTGCGCAAGCTCGAGAACATCACTTCCTACGATGTATTCAAAGCTGCCGAGGCAGGTGACGAAGTAGCCAAGGAGATCTTCGATTTCACGGGTGAGATGCTCGGCAAGAAACTGGCTGACTTCGTGGCATTCTCCGCTCCCGAGGCAATTATATTGTTCGGCGGTTTGACGAAATCCGGTCACTGGATTATGGATCCGATCGAGAGAGCACTGAATGACAATGTGATGCCATTGTGGAAGAACAAAGTCAAACTGCTCATCTCGACTCTGAAAGACTCTGATGCCGCTATCCTTGGTGCCAGCTCGCTCGCATGGGATGTAGAGGCTCAGGCTCCGATGAAAAGTTAATCAGCCAAGTTTGGATGATAAGACTGCTCTATCAGTTTCCGACATGGATGCAACATTTCTATCGTGGTGTTACCTGGCGACAGGTAATGCCCGATAGACGTGTCGTGTATCTGACCTTTGATGACGGGTCTATTCCCGAAGTCACTCCGGCAATACTGGATGTGCTGAAACAGTACAATGTGAAAGCCACATTCTTTGTGGTGGGCGAGAATATACAAAAGTACGCGTACATATATGCGCGCGTGATAGAAGAAGGTCACAGGGTAGGGAACCACACCTATCATCACGTCAAAGGCAGTAAGTGCAGCTTGAATGAGTACCTGCGCGAGGTGGAAGCGTGTGAGGAGGAGATTAGAAGTCAGGATTCAGAAGTTAGAATTCAGAATTCAGAAGTCAGATTATTCCGACCACCGTATGGAAAGATGACAGGCAGGCAGAAACGAGCAATCCTTGATCGCGGGTACAAAATAGTGCTGTGGGATGTGCTCACGCACGATTATAATGCACATTACTCGCCGGAGAAAATGCTGCGCATCGTGCAACGCTATACCCGCGACGGCAGTATCATCAATTTCCACGATTCCGTTAAGTCCGGTCAACGGACAATAGAAGTTCTGCCAAAGGTCATCGAGTGGCTGCAAGCAGAAGGATACCAAATAGAAGTGTTATGACCAAACGATTTGATGTCATATTTCTCATCACCGGTTTGCTGGTTCAGGTGTTGGTGTACTGCTTTGCTCCGACGCACTGGTTGTCACTGGTGAGCGGACTATTGGGCATCACGGCAGTTATTCTTTGTTCGCAGGGAAATATCTGGACATTTGCGTTCGGTTTTGGGCAGATTGTTACGTACGCAATCCTATGTTGGATGGAGCGTTTCTATGCCGGAATAGCGATGAATGCGTTCTATTTCGTCACGCAGATTTACGGTATTTACGAGTGGCGCAGGCTGCGAACGGGCAGCTCGGCAATAATTGCGCCCCGTTCGATGCAAATGGTGCGTTTTTTAACACTATGCGTGGTGGTAGCTGTCGTGTCGGTTGGCGTGGGGTGGTTGCTTCAACAATACACCGATGATACGCAGCCGTATATGGACGCCATAACAACGACGTTTTCCGTCGCTGCACAGATCTTGCTGATCATGGCTATACGCCAACAATGGTGGTTATGGCTGTTTGTGGATGTGCTGTTTGTGGCGATGTGGATCGTTGCCGGCAACTGGAGTATGGTTGCTTTATATGCTTTTTGGTGCATAAACTGCGTTTACGGCATGCTCCGTTGGCGGACATTGTCAGCAAAATAACAA
>CADBAZ010000080.1 GCA_902792835.1 uncultured Bacteroidales bacterium | reverse complement strand
ATCTCCGATTCTCCGACACTCGCAATGGGTGCCAAGGCGCGTGAGATGAAGCAAGCCGGGCTGGATGTGATCAGCATGTCGATCGGCGAGCCGGATTTCCCGACACCCGCACATGTCAAGCAGGCAGTCAAGGACGCCGTGGATGCCGACATGTCGCATTACGGTGCAATACCAGGCATTATCGGGCTGCGCAGAGCCGCGGCTAAATACATGTCGAGTTTTGTAGAGCGTCAGAGTGGGGCAGAGGATACTTTTGCGGCAGAAGACATCATCGTTTCCGTCGGTGCCAAGCAGGCACTGTGCAACGCCATTGAGACGATTGTCGGCGATGGCGATGAGGTGATTCTGCCTACGCCTTGTTGGGGTAGTTATGCCGAGATGGTTAAGCTTGCCGGTGGTGTGCCCGTTGAGGTTCACACGGCTTATAGCGATGATTTTCTCCTCACCCCCAAAGCCCTCGAAGAGGCTATTACACCGCGCACAAGGCTGCTGGTTATTTGCTCGCCGAACAATCCGACGGGCTCGGTTTATTCTGCCGAAGATATTCGAGCGCTTGCCGAAATTCTTCTTCGTCACCCGAATGTCGCGGTGTTAGCCGATGAGATATACAACCAGATTTGCTATTCCGGCACGTGCGCAACGTGGGCAAGTCAGACTGCATTGCTGGATCGCCTTGTGGTGGTGAACGGTGTGAGCAAGGTGTTTGCTATGACGGGTTACCGTATCGGTTGGCTGGCTTGTAAGAACAAAGAGTTTATCCGTGCATGTACACGTATGCAAGGGCAGCAGATAACGTGCGCGACGATGGTTGCGCAATATGCTGCGCAGCAAGCCTTGGATGGTGACCTTACGTGTGTCAAGGAGATGACCGAAGCATTCAGCCGTCGCCGTGATCTCATTGTCCGGCTCGCTAAGGATATCCCCGGCTGGAAGGTGCGCGAGCCGAAAGGTACGTTCTATCTCTTCCCCGACGTCACTGCCCTGTTCGGCAAACATGCTCCGGCGGATAGCAACTATACAAAAACACACAACTCATCGCTGATTAACTCAGCCGATGAGCTGTGCGAATATCTTCTGTTGGACAGTCTGGTTGTCTGCGTTTCCGGCTCTGCGTTTGGCGAGCCTTCGTGCATGCGACTATCCTATGCCTGCTCCCAGCAGCAAATAACCGAAGGTATGCAGCGCATCCATGCCGCTATATTGCGCTTGAAGTAACAGCGCTACAAACCAACACACAACGGGCGACTCATCGAGCCGCCCGTTGTTGTGTGTAGCATCAGCCAATATTGGCTGATGCAGGCTTATTTCAGGCGAGCCTTGATGGCTTTCGACTCCTCTTCGTAGCCGGGTTTGTCCAGCAGGGCGAACATGTTCTTCTTGTACGCCTCAACGCCCGGTTGGTTGAACGGATTGACGCCAAGCAGGTAACCCGATATACCGCATGCGCGCTCGAAGAAGTAGATGAACTGACCGATATTGTACTCATCCAGACGCTCGAAGCTCAGATGTACATTAGGCACGCCGCCATCTACGTGAGCCAGACGCGTACCGAGCTCAGCCATTTTGTTCACTTCATCCACACGCTTGCCGGCGAGGAAGTTCAGACCGTCGAGGTTCTCGCTATCCGAGGGGATACGTACTTCTTGCTCGGGGTTCTCGATGCTGATGACGGTCTCGAAGATGTTACGCTGACCTTCCTGAATCCACTGACCCATCGAGTGCAGATCGGTGGTGAAGTCAACCGATGCGGTGAACAGACCTTTGTGGTCTTTGCCCTCGCTCTCGCCATAGAGTTGTTTCCACCACTCAGCAAAGTAATGCAGACGTGGGTTGAAGTTCACGAAGATCTCCGTAGTCTTGCCGTATTGCAGCAACGCGTTGCGGATAGCGGCATATTGTGCAGCGGGGTTCTTCTCGTAGGGCACAGCAGCTGCTGTAGCTTTCTGCATATCCTGAGCACCCTTGACGATAGCGCGGATATCCCAACCGGCTACAGCGATAGGCAGCAATCCTACCGGAGTCAGTACAGAGAATCGTCCGCCGACATTGTCGGGGATGACGTAGGTCTTGTAGCCCTCTTTGGTAGCAAGCGAGCGCAGCGCACCTTTGGCTTTGTCGGTAACGGCAACGATGCGTTTGCGGGCTTCGTCTTTGCCTACCTGCTGCTCGAGCATGGTCTTGAGCAGACGGAATGCCAGAGCGGTTTCGGTCGTTGTTCCGGATTTGGAGATGTTGATGATGCCGAACTTGCGACCTTTGAGCAGTGCCATCAGGTCAGCCAGATAGTCCTCGCCGATATTGTTACCGGCATAAACTACGATGGGGTTCTTGCGCTCGGGTAGGTAAGCGTCGAACGACGAAGCCAGAGCCTCGTTCACGGCGCGTGCACCCAGATACGAACCGCCGATACCTGCTACAACCACGATCTCGCAGCTCTCGCGAAGTTGTTTGGCGGTCGCCTCGATGTCAGCAAGGAAGGCGTCGCTAATCTCGCCGGGCAGAGTTACCCAACCGATGTAATCGTTACCGGTGCCTTTGCCGTTCTCAAGAAGTTCATTACAAGCTGCAGTCTGTGCAGCGATAGCTTTCAAGCTGCCCGCCGGAACGAACGATGCAGCGTGTTGAATGTTCAATTTCATATTCTTTAGATTTTTTTTTTGCAAAAAAATGTTAACATGGTTTTCTCTATCGAGAAAACGTTAAAGTGTTAAAATGGTTTTTTCTGGCGAAAAAACGTTAATATAATGCTTTTTAGTTGATAAGTTCGCGATTGTTTTGACCGTTGTTATCCTGTAGTGTCTTCAAAAGACCATTCATTTTTAGAGAAATGTTCATGCACTTGTCACGTAGGAATTCTGCATCTCCCAAACTCAAATATTCCAAGTCTTGCGCGAGGTACAACATACTTTTTACTTCACCGCACGAACCGTTGGCAATGTTCATGAACGAGATCAGTTGTTTGTTATCCTTTGAGAACTTACTGCGGTCGAATCCTTCCGCAATATTGTTCATAATTGATACCGCAGCCCGTTGAATTTGGTCTCTGAAACCTCTATCCGGATTCTGCCGAAACGCTGCATAAATATCTTTGGTTAACTTACGCGCCTCTTTCCAAACAACAATATCCTCGAATCGTTTAATCGTCATAACTAACTATTTAACGTTTCATGAAATGAAACCCCCTTAACTGTTTAACGTCGCGCAGCGACCCCCTTAACGTCTGCGCAGCAAACCATCTTAACCGTTTAACGTCGCGCAGCGACCCCCTTAACGTTTGCGTAGCAAACCCTTTTAACCGTTTAACGTTCACGCAGTGAACCCCCTTAACGTTTGCGTAGCAAACCATTATTGCAAATGTGTAGTTAATTCCTTAATTACATTTGTAGGAGATTTGTGCTCGTACAGGATGGCGTACATTGCCTCAACGATGGGGATATCCACGTGCAGCTTCTCATTGGCGTGGTGGATGCAGTATGTGCCGTAGTAACCCTCGGCTACCATCTCCATCTCCAGTTGTGCGGCTTTGACGGAGTAACCCATTCCGATCATCTGCCCGAACTGACGGTTACGACTGAACTTCGAGTACGCTGTAACGAGCACATCACCCAGATATCCGCTGGCACCGATGTCGCGATGCACCGAACTCAGTGCGGCGGTGAAGTGATCGATCTCTTGCAGCGCGTTGCTGATCAACACGGCTTGGAAGTTGTCGCCATAGCGCAGACTCTGGCATATACCTCCGGCAATGGAGTAGATGTTTTTCATCACCGAGGTGTACTCCAAGCCGATTATATCTACTGAGGTACACGTGCGCACGTACGAGGTCTGGAATAGCGGTGCTATCTCCTCGGCACGGTTACGGCTGGTGCAACCGATGGTGAGGTAACTCAATCGTTGCAGGGCAATCTCCTCGGCGTGGCAGGGACCCGCTATCACCAGCAGGTTGTTTTCAGGCACATTGAACCGCTCGTGCAGGTAGTCCGTCACGATCTGGTTCTTCTCGGGAATCATGCCCTTCACAGCCGAGATAACAATCTTCGAGCGCATCGTACGTTTGATCTTCTTGAGCGTCGGCTCGAGGTACGGCGACGGGATAGCCAGCACAAGAATATCCGAGTCGCGTACCACGACGTTGATATCGTCCGTAAAATGGATGCGGCTGATGTCGAACGTCGCACTGTTCAGGTACGTGGGGTTCTTGCCGGTGCGCTTGAACTCCTCAATCACCTCAGCGCGGCGGATAAACCAGTTGATTTCATCCACGTTCGTGAGAACAATCTTTGCAAGGGCAGTTGCCCAACTGCCACCGCCTACAATAGCAATTCTCTTGTTTTCAAACATTTCTATTATGTATTAAATGTTTCTATTTGATTGTGAGATTATTTTGAGCAGGTTTGTGATTTCTCGTAAGGGAGTTATGGTGACCATAATGACCGAGCGAAAATCGCAAAGATGCCAAAATAAATCACAAGACTTCCGGCTTCATGGTGGGGAAGAGTAGTACCTCTTGGATCGTCGGCTGTCCAGTCATCAGGATAGCCAGACGGTCGATACCGATACCGATACCGGATGTCGGCGGCATGCCGTATTCCAGTGCGCGCACAAAGTCGTGGTCGATCACCATCGCCTCGTCGTCGCCCTTGGCTGCAAGTTTCATCTGCTCTACGAAGCGCTCGTACTGATCAATCGGGTCGTTGAGCTCCGAGTAAGCGTTCGCGAGTTCCTTGCCGTTGACCATCAGCTCAAAGCGTTCGGTCAGCCCGGGCTTGCTGCGGTGCATCTTCGTCAGCGGCGACATCTCCACAGGGTAATCGGTGATGAACGTTGGTTGGATGAACTGTCCCTCGCAGGTCTCACCGAATATCTCGTCGATGAGTTTGCCCTTGCCCATGTGCTCGGTATCTTCCACGCCGAGACTCTTGGCAAACGCACGGAGCTCATCCTCGCTCATAGCGGCTACATCCTTGCCGGTCTGTTCCTTGATGGCATCGAGGATAGGCAGACGACGGTACGGCGCTTTGAAGTCCACTTCGTGGTCGCCGATCTGCACTTTCGTTGTGCCGTTCACAGCGATGGCTATCTTCTCCAACAGCTGCTCGGTGAACGACATCATCCAGTTGTAGTCCTTGTATTGTACGTACAGCTCCATGCAGGTGAACTCGGGGTTGTGGCTGCGATCCATTCCTTCGTTGCGGAAGTTTCTGCCGATCTCATATACGCCCTCAAATCCGCCGACAATCAGTCGTTTCAGATAAAGCTCCGTGGCGATACGCAGGTACATATCTACGTCCAGCGTATTGTGGTGGGTAATGAACGGACGCGCACTTGCTCCGCCTGCTATGGCTTGCAGAATAGGCGTTTCAACCTCAGTGTAGCCTGCTTCGTCAAACACCTGACGCATTGTGCGCAGGATTGTGGCGCGCTTGAGGAAAGTGTCCTTTACGCCCTCGTTCACTACGAGATCCACGTAACGCTGACGGTAACGCTGCTCGGGATCGTTGAATCCGTCGTAGGCTACGCCGTCCTTGTACTTGACGATAGGCAGCGGACGAATACTCTTGCTCAGCACCGTCAGTTTCTTGGCGTGAACCGAGATCTCGCCCATCTGTGTGCGGAACACAAATCCCTCTATACCGATAAAGTCGCCGATGTCCAACAATTTCTTGAACACCACATTGTACATCTGCTGCTCAGCCGTTGTGGGCTGCTCGCCCTCGGCTACAGGAGCTTGGATGTCGTCGCGGCTGACATAGACTTGGATTCGTCCCTTTGAGTCTTGCAACTCAATGAACGAGGCCTTGCCCATGATGCGCTTTGACATCAATCGTCCGGCGATGCTCACCGCATCACCTGTATGCCATACTCTTACTTCTGACAGCGCAGCGGTCTCACTTCCCACAGCGTCAGCGGTCTCATCTACGAAGCCCGCCTTAATATCCGTCGAGTAACCGGTTACTACATATTCCGCCGCAGGGTAGGGGTCAATACCCAAATTCCTGAGTGCCTGCAAACTCTGTCGGCGTACTTGTTCTTGTTCTGATAGTTCCATTATAGTTACATTTTGCAAATTCGCTACAAAGTTACAAAAAAATTATGATATTTGCAAGTTTTTTTACCTTTTATTATAAAAAATATTACATTTGTATTTTTTTACACGGTATATTTGCATATTTCTGAAAAATTTTGTACTTTTGTCCAACATTTTTTGTAACCTTTTGGTATTTTCTGTATCATATAGGTAGATATGACATTTCGTCCGACGGATATAGAACTGATTCGCGAGGTGTTGCTCGATAACAACGCACGTGCATTTGAGACGCTGATGAAGCGCTATACTTCGCAGGTCTTTGGTGCATCCCTTCGTTTGATGAAGGATGAAGACAATGCCCGGGAGGTGACGCAAATGGCTTTTATTCAGGCATATCGGCAACTCGACAGTTGGCGAGGAGAGAATTTCGGAGCGTGGGTAACCATCATCGCGAATCATATCGCCCTGAGGATGTTGGAGAAAGAGAAACGACGGCAAACAGAACAGCTGGATGATAATGCCGACGCACCGGACGAAACCTACGATGAGCAGAAAGAGCAACGCCTTCAATCCCTCGAAACAGCCGTAGCAAGTTTACCCGAAGCCGACCGACAAATCATCCAATGGCATTATTACGAGGACATTCCTCTGCAAACCGTCGCCCAGCGCCTCGGGCAAACGGAAAACAATATCAAGGTGCGCATATTCCGCATTCGTGAACGACTTAAAAAGACACTCGAAAATGAAAACGCAAATCGCTAATAAAGAATCACAAATGGTCAACGACCTTGACCTTGACATGCTGTTTGCCGAAAGCGCCAAACGGCAGCAATCGGTAGATCAGATCAACGCAATCGTTATGCGTACCGTCCGTCGTGACTTGCGGCTAAAACTCGTGCGCAAGTGGGCACGTCTCGTAGGAGGCTGTTTCGGTATTCCTTTGGCGCTGGTTATCTATGTCTATGTGCTCAACGAAGCCATGAGTCTTTCGTCGATGCAAATGCCGTTGCGAATTGCTTGTGTCGCTCTGCCGCTTATCACGATCATCACTCTTCTGGCGACCAAACTCAAGAATTTTCGCATGGAAGTGTAACCTTTTCGGAAATTGCGTATCTTATAAGTAGAAGTTTAACAATTAAAATTTTACAATTATGGAAGGAGAATTAGCAGTATTGATTCCGTTATTGGCTGTCATTTTATCGCTTGGACTACCGATTGTCGTAGTCGTGATGGTATTCCTCAAAAAGATAAAAAAGGATCAGCAGCAAAAAGAACTCCGTCAACTCATCATTGAGAACAATACGGATCCGGAAACGGCCAAGTTGCTTATTGATGAACCAAATAAAACTAAGAAACCCGGCACGATTGATGTCGGTAACCTTCGCTTCGCTTGCATGTTGCTCGGTGTAGGTCTTGGAGCAGGTATCGACTGGCTTGCGGATGTTAGTACCAAAAGCATCTATTTCTGGCTGATAGTTGCCTTTGGTGTAGGCATCGGAATGCTCTGTTCTTTCCTCGTCGAACTCCGCCTCGCCAAGAAGCAGCACCCTATCGAGGACAATTGGAAAGACGAGTAAGCCTCCTCGGAGATCCCATTTCGTACCATTTGTTAATACCTATTATACCGCAACGAAATAGTGAAACGGTTCAGCGCAAGCCCACCAAACGGGCTTGCGTTTATTTCGTCATCACTAGGCACATTTTTTGCATCGGAAAAATGAACGATTTGCATTTATCGGTGTATGCAGTAGTGAGAGCGCACTCAGAAATTGTTTATTCACTAAAAAAAATAACAAGTGCAATGAAAAGAAAAATCTGTATAGTAGCAGCCGCTATATTGACATTGGGCTGCATTGGAACACTTCAAGCGTTCACACAGTTGGAAACGCAAGAACCCCAAGAAATCCGCGGTATTATCGTCGATGAGCATGATGCCGCATGGTACGAACAACAACAAGCTATCTGGCACCAAAAAGTGCAAGCCAACCCAACGGACGAGCACGCATGGGAACAGTGCTTCAGCGCGGCACGTTATGCCGATATGCTCCAAGAGCAGTACGGAATGACCGACCGCAAGAAAGCTGTGCTTGACGAGATGGCGAAACATATCCCTAACTCGTTTACGTATAACCTAGCCATGTACCAAACAAAACGTGATATGTACGGCGAGGACGCAAGTCCGTGGGCAGAAAAAGCATTGCAGCAGCTACCGGCAAATATCGGTCGTCAAGATGCATCCATGCTTATCGCTTATCTGGAGATGAGCGGCAAGTGTTTCAGCGACAAAAAAACACAAGCAATCAGCCATGAACTCATCGAGTTGCTGTACAAAAACAACGCTTACCCAAGTTATTTGCTCCGTTATGCCGACAATTGTATGCGCGGCATGGAGGGAAACGC
>CADBAZ010000079.1 GCA_902792835.1 uncultured Bacteroidales bacterium | reverse complement strand
TATAAAATCAGCCAATCTTGGCTGATAAACAACTGATAGCATGAAAATACTATACATAATTTACCAATATCTGATAGCCTTACCGATCTTTGCGGTAATCACGATGTTTACGGCTATCACAACTATCATCTTCCAACACTGGCGTAACAGTTGGTGGTTGCACGGGATACAGGCGTTCTGGTCGCGCTCGTTCTATTACCTGCTTTTTTTACCCGTGCGCGTGACAGGATTAGAGAACATCGACAGGCACACCTCGTACGTGTTTGTAGCAAACCATCAGTCGATGGCGGATGTATTCCTCATCTACGGCTGGCTGCCTGTTATCTTCAAGTGGCTGATGAAAGCCGAACTACGCAAAGTGCCGTTCATCGGTTCGGGCTGCAAGGCAGCAGGACACATCTTCGTCAAGCGCGGAAACACAGCCGCAGCCGTTCAGTCGCTCAAGGAAGCCGAACGTGTGCTGCATGACGGTGTTTGTACGGTGATCTTCCCCGAGGGAACACGCACCGAGAACGGCGAGGTAGGACGCTTCAAACGGGGCGCATTGCAGATCGCTCTTGACCTGAAGTTGCCTATCGTACCGATCTCACTGTCAGGCTGCTACGAGGTAATGAACCGTCATGAGTTCCACGCCAACTACCACCCCGTACATATGCACGTAGGCAAACCGATAGACATATCGACGCTTGCCGAGGAAGACGTGCCGACGGCTATCGAACAACTGCGTGAGGCAGTTATTGCCGGGATCGATTAAACATCCATTCAACGTATTCAAAACAAAAAATCATGTCTATCAAAACGATATGCACTGCACTGCTCACCACTCTTTCGCTGACGACATTTGCTCGTCCGCAGGTGCGCGAAGTAGTGATTGACACCGTCTGCCAAGCCCCGTTGGAGCAGATGCTCCAAGTGGTGGATAGGTTCTATTACCAGTTTCAAGCATGCCCGGATTCACTGTTTGAATGGGCATATTTGGGTCTGGAGGAACAAGAAGAAGATAAGGGAAAGGAGAAGACCAAAGAGAGTCGCGATGTGATCCAACTCCGTTACAAGGACCGCACCTACGACCCGGTGCAGCGAATCGGCGATGTTGCTATCGACATCTACGTGTTAGGCAGCCGCTGGTGGAAAGACCAACATCTGGTTACGCAGAATCTCCACAGAGATCACACTTATACAGACATCACGACCGCCCACATGACAGCCACCTATTCGGGGGCTATATTGGACGGCGGCGATATAGTTGTGCGTTTGGAACCGGTGTCGGAAAACTTAACAAAAGTGCATTACGAGTTCAGCCTGAAGTTCGGGCGCATATTGTCGATGTTCATCTCCGACAAGATGTGGCAGAACTCCATCGAATGGCGATTTGCCGTGATACTGGAAAACCTGATTGAGTGCGCCGAGACAGGTACTGTACAAAAGAAAGTTCGCGGACCAAAGAAATAATCTTGAGAACAACCGACAAATGACACTATCCGAACTATTCACCATAGCCACAGGCAAACCCGCAGGCGAGCAAGTCGCCCTGACTGCGTCAGGCAGCAACCGCCGCTATTACCGCATCTACAATGAGGACAAATCCGTCTCGCTCATCGGTGTGGAGGGTACGTCGCACGACGAAAACCACGCCTTCCTGACCATGGCTGCCCATTTCGCCAAGCAAGGACTCAGCGTCCCCCGTGTGCTTGCCGTGAGCGACGATGAGATGGCGTACGTGCAGGAGGATCTGGGCGACACGCTGCTGTTCAACTATATAGCCGAAGGACGAAAGACCGGCGTGTTCTGCGAGAGCGAGAAAACAATGCTGCGCAAGACGATGCGCGCCTTGGCACAATTCCAGGTCAAAGCCGCGGAAGACTTCGACTTCAATGTTTGCTATCCGCAGCCGGAATTCAACCTCCGGAGTATCCGTTGGGATCTCAACTACTTCAAATATTGCTTCCTCAAGGCAACAGGACTTGACTTTCAGGAAGACAAACTCGAGAACGAGTTCGAGCGCCTCGCATATATCCTGCTTCAGCAGAAAGAGAAGAACGCCTTTATGTACCGCGACTTCCAGAGCAGGAACGTCATGGTAGTCGAGCGCCAAGGTGAATTGCTGCCATACTTTATTGACTTCCAAGGCGGCAGACGCGGACCGATCTATTACGACGTTGCCTCGTTCCTGTGGCAGGCAAAGGCGAACTTCCACGACGAACTCCGTCACGAACTTATCGAGGAGTACCTCGACGAACTCGCCAAATACATGCCGGTTGACAAGCAGGAGTTCTACGCCACGCTGCGGCACTTTGTTCTCTTCCGCACGATGCAGGTACTTGGTGCGTACGGTTTCCGCGGGTACTTTGAGAAGAAACCTCACTTCCTGCAATCGATCCCGTTTGCCATCGAGAATCTGCGCCGACTGCTCAAAGACGCCGCGGACGACTACCCCTACCTGATCGAGGTGCTGCACGAGATGACCGAGATGAAACAGTTCAAGGAGGTGAGTGTGCGCAAGCCGCTGGTTGTGAAAGTGTATTCGTTCTCGTTCAAGAAAGGTATACCGGCTGACGATAGCGGCAATGGTGGCGGATTTGTGTTCGACTGCCGCGCCGTGAACAACCCCGGCAAGTACGAGCGCTACAACCACGTAACAGGTATGGATGAGCCGGTCATCAAGTTCCTGGAGGACGACGGTGAGATCTTCCCCTTCCTCGATGCAGCCTACCGCCTTGTAGACGCCAGCGTCAAGCGCTACAAAGACCGCGGATTTACCAGCCTGATGGTCAGCTTCGGCTGTACAGGCGGGCAACACCGCTCGGTTTATGCGGCAGAGAAGATGGCAGAACATATCAACGAGAAGTTCGGCGTTGAGGTCCGACTCATCCACCGCGAACAAAATGTCGAACGCACTCTGCCGGAAAGATAAATGCGAAAATGAGCAAATGAGAAAATGAAAGCGATGATTTTTGCGGCAGGACTTGGCACACGCCTCAAGCCGCTCACCGATACGATACCTAAAGCCTTGCTGCCCTTGGCAGGCAAGACGTTGCTGCAATGGCAGATTGAACGGCTGAAAGCGGCAGGGATAGAGGATGTAGTGGTGAACATCCACCATTTCGGGCAGCAGATCATCGACTACTTGAAGGTTAACGAGGGCTTTGGTTGCAACATTCAGGTCAGCGACGAACGCGAAGCATTGCTCGAGACAGGAGGCGGACTTCTCAAAGCCGCAGCACTGCTCGGTGAGAGCAAACCAATCTTGGTTTGCAACGTCGATATCCTCTCGAACATCGACCTGCCTCGTTTCATTGCCGCCCACCGAAGCGACGATCTCGCTACGGTGGTTGTATCCGACCGCGAGACGCAACGCTACCTGCTCTTTGCAGGCGACGGCACACTGCACGGCTGGACAAACCGCAAGACAGGCGAATACCGACCCGCTGCAGCCGCCAATGAAGACCTGGTGCCTCTGGCATTTTCCGGCATGCAGATCGTATCACCCGCGTTCTTTGCCGAACTCAGGCACACGCAGGCGCAGAAAGGAGACAAGTTCTCGCTCATTGACGCTTACCTCTCGGTCGTGGAACGTCAAGCCGGCACAATACGCGCCTTCGTGCCGCAGAACTACCGGATGATGGATGTGGGGAAGATCGACCAACTCGACGAAGCCGAACGCTTTGCCGCATCACTAAACACTAAACTCTAAACACTAAACGAATGTTAGGAGTAATCATAAATCCCAAATCAGGCAAAAGTGCCTACCGTAGGCAGCGAATGTACCTGTGGAACCTGCTGCGCGAACGGCGTATTCCTTACGAGTTCCGCGTAACCAAATATGCCGCCCACGCTACCGAACTCGCCCGCGAATTGGTGGAAGACTACCGCTGTGACGAAATTCTTGTGCTCGGCGGTGACGGTACGCTCTCCGAGGCACTGAACGGCATTATGCGCGCCAAACTCTCTGCCGAGCAACGCCGGAACATCAAACTCGGACTTATGCCGCGTGGCACGGGCAACGATTGGGCACGTTTTTGGAACCTGACAAAGAACTACAAAGAGGCTATCGAGCGTTTCCTGTCCGGCGAAGGGCATCCGCTGGATGTCGGCTGCGTCACCTATTGGCGTAACCACATTGAGCACCATCGGTATTTTATTAACTCCGTAGGGTTTGGTGTCGATCCGCTCTGCTGCCAGAAAGCCGAGAAACTCAAGTATTACCTCGGTTCGCATCACTTCAACTATGTCATCGGTCTGTTTGGCGCGCTCGCACAGCAAAAACCGATACCGATGCAACTCATCGTCGATGGCGAGGTGCTGGTGGATGACGCACTGTTCACCATGAACGTCGGCAACGGACCGTTCTCCGGTGGAGGTATCAAGCAAAACCCTGAAGCCGACCCGCAGGATGGCATATTCAACGCGATGTTCGTTTGCAAACCCACGCTGATGCAGGTTATCAAAGCGATGCCTAACCTGTTCAACGGCAAACTGACCGACCTGCCGTTTATCCACGCTTACAAAGGCAAGGACATTCGCATGGAAACTGAGGAGCACCTGATGTTCGAAGCCGACGGTATTCTGCAAAACGTCTTGGGCCCCACAGAGATCCACTGCATCCACCACGCGCTGCAGTTCAAAGTCAAAATGTAAAAAGAAGTCAGACGTCAGAATTCAGAAATCAGAAATTTGAAATTTGAAATTATAAATACAATCATGGATTGGTCATTTTTGATAGAAGGCAAAGATGCTATCTGCGTATCAACAGACAGCCGTAATCTGCCGGAAGGTTGCATCTTCGTCGCATTGAAAGGCGAAACGTTCGACGGCAACAAGTTTGCCCTGCAAGCCCTGCAACAAGGTGCGGCGATGGCTGTTGTCGATGACGAACAGGTGTATCAGACCATTCAGCAAACCGGCGAATATTCCGCCCTGCTTGTTGAGAACAGCCTGGTCGCCTTGCAAAATCTTGCCCGCGCTTGGCGACGTCAATGGGGCAAACGCATCATCGGTATTACCGGCACGAACGGCAAAACGACAACCAAAGAGCTGCTGGCAGCCGTGCTCAGCACAAAATATAACATCCATTACACCCAAGGTAACCTGAACAACTCGATCGGTGTGCCGCTCACACTGTTGCAACTCAACGCGGCACATGAACTCGCCATCGTTGAGATGGGCGCCAGCCACCCGGGGGATATCAAGGAACTGGTGGATGTCGCTGAACCCGATTGCGGCTTGATAACCAACGTCGGCAAAGCACACTTGCAAGGCTTCGGTTCGTTTGAGGGCGTTATGCGCACCAAAGCCGAACTCTACGACTACCTGCTGCATCATGACGGTCTGATCTTCCGCAATGCCGACAATCCCAATTTGGAGCAGATGCATCTTTCAGCGAAGCGGTCTTTGAGCGATAGCGGTCTTTCTTCTTTGAGCGAAGCGGTCTTATACCACTCCGGCACAATGCCCGAAGGCACACACCTTGTTGGCGCATATAACAGCGAGAACGTGCAAGCCGCACTATGCGTAGGCGAGTATTTCGGTGTGGATCGCGAGGCAGGTTTGGCGGCTATACGCGCTTATATTCCGACGAACAACCGCTCGCAACGAACCGTTACCGAGCACAACACCCTCATCGTGGATGCCTACAACGCCAACCCCACATCGATGCAAGCGGCCATTCAGGCTTTCGACTTTGAGCAACGCAATCTAACAGCGAAGCGGTCTAACAGCGATAGCGGTCTAACAGCGCAACGGTCTAACAGCGCAGCGGTCTATATTTTAGGCGCAATGAGAGAGTTGGGCGACTACTCGCACACCGAGCATCAAAATATCGTGAATATGTTGCTCGAACGCAAGGCGGACACCGTACTGCTCGTCGGCGATGAGTACCGCGAGACAACGGCGCCCTACCCCATTTTCAGCAATGTGGATGAACTCTGCGAACACCTGAAGCAACAACCCATTACCGACAGCACGATCCTCATCAAAGGCTCACGCAGCAACAAACTTGAAAAAGTAATACCCTTATTATAAGTTGTCGACCAATATTGGGCGACACAACAACACTATGAACAAAAAAATTATAATCTCTATCCTGATTATTCTGCTCGCCGCAGTAGGCGTGCTGACCTACCTGTACTTCGCTCAGAAGCAGGAGATGGTCGAAATGGTCGAACAGATGGAGTTTGAGAAATCCGAACTCGAAGACGAGTACGAAGACCTCGCCATGCAATTCGACGGTTACCAGACACCCAACGTAAGCAACGATTCGCTCACCCAACTCCTGAGCCAGGAGCAACAGCGCGTTCGTGACCTGTTGGAAGAACTGCGTATCACCAAGGCAACCAACGCACGCCGTATAGCCGAACTCAAGAAGGAACTTGCTACCGTTCGCCAAGTCATGGTGTCCTACGTGCATCAGATTGACTCGCTCAACCAGACTAACCAGCGTCTAACAGCAGAGAACCGTCAGGTGCGCGAGCAATATGCCGTCGTGCAACAGCAAGCCGAAGAGTTACAGCAGCAGAACACCCATCTGACCGAGAAGGTAACCCGTGCATCGATGCTCGAGATAACCGCCTTCAAAGTTACACCGCTCAACAAGAATGACCGCAAAACCTCGAACCTCAATCAGATGCAGAAGATTCAGTTCGATTATACAATTGGTAAGAACATCACCTGCGAACGCGGATTGAAACAAATCTATCTGCGTATCGTGCGTCCGGATGGCGAACTCATCACCCTGCCGAATCCCACACAACGGATGTTCGAGTTCGAGAACAGCGAAATCGAATATTCGCTCACCAAGGAGTTTGAGTACGGCGGCGAATCCATCGACGATGTGCTCTACTGGAACGTAGGCGAGATTCTGTACAAAGGCTTGTACAACGCCGACTTCTTTATCGACGGCGCACTCGTTGCTTCTTTCCCCTTCGAACTCAAGAAATAAAAATATTGCTCGCGTACGCACGCGAGCAATAATAAATCACACGAGAGCCTTCACAAGGCTCTCTGTGTTTCCCGGCAGCAGGTCAATCGGCGCCAGCTCAATCATCGTTTTCGCACCAAACTCTCCACGCTCTTTCAGTCGCATAGCGGCACGCGCACAACTGACCATCACCTGACCTGTCAACGCGGGATTGTTGATTGCCATATTGAACTCAAACCGCTGGTTGTGCGTCTCGCCGCTCACGCCGTTACGCACGAGGTTAACGCCGTGCGCTACGTTGTTCAGCGCATCCACGCTCTCCACAGCTATCACATGCGTCTCGTCGTGGGCGAAGTAGTCGTCCGCAAGGATGGCTGACTCCACGGTCTTGAAGTCCGCACCGTCCTCCAGCTCGATATACACCATCCGGCGGTGGATGCCCGTGCCCAGCGGTATCGTCATGCTCAGCGCGTTCTTTACGCCCTTGATCGCTTTAGCGACTACCGTGTGTCCCATGCTGCGTCCGGGACCGAAGTTCGTGTACGTCAGTCCTTTCGGCGCAAGCGCAAGCAGGATGGCACGCACCATGCTGTCACTGCCCGGATCCCAACCGGCAGAGATAACGCTCACGGCTTGGTTAGCCTTGCACACAGCATCCATTGCACTGCGCAAGTTCCATATATGCCCGTGGATGTCGAAACTGTCGACCGTACATATCCCGCGAGCAGCCAGCACCGTGGCGAACTTCTGCACCTCGCGCGTCGGGGTGCAAACGAGTGCCACATCCGCAGCCATGCAGTCCAGGCAGTCGTTGTGGTGGAACACTCCCGCCAACTCCATG
>CADBAZ010000078.1 GCA_902792835.1 uncultured Bacteroidales bacterium | reverse complement strand
TCCCACTTGGGCGGGATGTTCGGGTTGTACGCCTGCTCGGGGTTGAGCAGGTAGGCGCATAGGCGGGCTTCGATGTTGTCGGGTTGATCCGCCAAACTTGGCGGATTCTGAGCAGCGGGTTCAGCAGGCTCTTGCAGGTCGGCGAACAGGTCGAGTTGAGCTGTGACAGGCTGCGTCTTAGCTACCGGCTTGGGGCTTGGGGCTACTGGCTGTTCTGCTTCCGGCGGCAACATAGGCTCGCCTATTTTGCGGAGCAAGGAGTTGAACTCCAAAGTGCGATACAGCTCTGCCAATTGCTGCTTATCCGGCTGGCGGACAATGAGTTGCTGCGGCTCGAACGTCACCGGCGCATCGGTGCGGATGGTAACGAGGTAACGCGAGAACTCAATCTGCTCGCGCTGGCTCTCGACCTTGGTGCGCAGGGCACCTTTGATCTGGTCGGTGTGCGCCAACATATTATCAATCGAGCCGAAGTCCTGCAACAACTTAACGGCCGTCTTCTCGCCGACGCCCATGCAGCCCGGGATATTGTCGGAAGCGTCGCCCATGAGTGCCAGCAAGTCGATGACTTGCTTCTGGTGGCTCAGTCCGTACTTCTCGCATACCTCACGTGGGCCCATCTGCTCAAAGCCGCCGGTGTGCTTGGGGCGGAACATGGCGATGTTCTCCGTCACGAGTTGCCCGTAATCCTTGTCGGGCGTTGCCATCAGCACCTCAAATCCCTGCTGCTCGGCTTGGGTGGCTACGGTGCCGATGACGTCGTCTGCCTCAAAGCCCGGGCACTCGAGGCGCACTATATTCATCGCGTCCAACAGCTGCTTGATGACCGGTACTGCCCGACGGATATCTTCGGGCGTCTCTTCGCGTTGCGCCTTATATAGCGGATACGCCTCATGCCGGAACGTAGGTCCGTGAGGATCGAAGGCAACCGCAATGTGCGTCGGGTTGGTCTTCTTGAGCAGGTCGTCGAGCGTGACGGCAAACCCGAAGATGGCCGACGTGTTCTCACCGCGAGAGTTGATTCGCGGCGCGCGGATGAAGGCGTAGTAGGCGCGATAGATCATCGCATAGGCGTCAATGAGCAGCAGTTTCATATAAATATTTAAATTTCGCACACAAAGTTAGTAAAAATTTTGCAAATTTGCAAAAAAAATTGTACCTTTGTGGCAAATTTTACGAATATGAAGCGATTTTTGAGTTTTTTAGTAAGTATTTGTGTCTGTTTGACCCTTTCGGCGGAGGTTAAATATGTCTTTTATCTGATCGGTGACGGTGTGGGCACCAACCAGGTGCTTGCCGCCGAGATGTATCGTGCCGAACTCGAGGGAAAGATTGACCGCAACCGTTTGCTGATGACGCAGTTGCCGTATTGCGGTTTGGTAGCGACGCACAGTCACTCCAACAGCATCACCGATTCATCGGCAGCCGGCACGACGCTTGCTACCGGACAGAAGACGAACAACGGCACGCTCGGCATCAACTACAAGGGCGATACGCTTACCACCATCGCCGAGCAACTCAAGGCGCAAGGCTGGGGTGTAGGACTGTTGACCACCGTGGCTATTGATCATGCTACTCCGGCGGCGTTCTATGCCAAAAGCAGCAAGCGCGACGACTACTATACGATAGGAACGCTACTCACCCGTTCGAACTTCGACTTCTTTGCCGGCGCGGGATTTCACAAACCCGAACCGAAAAAAGGACAGAGCGGACTGAACCTGTACGATCTCGCCGAGCAGCAGGGTTATACATTAGTCGGCGGTGTAGAACAGGCAAAGCAGAAAAGCAAAGAGGCGGAGAAGATGATTCTTGTGCCGGCACGCGATCTTGAGAACCGCCAACTGGAGGACGAGAACCTCTCCTACGTTATTGACGGTCGCCCGGAGGAACTGATGTTGCGCAGCCTTGCGCCGGTGGCGATTGATTATCTTGCCGAACACCACGAGCGGTTCTTCCTGATGATTGAGGGCGGAATGGTGGATTATGCCGGTCACGGACGAGACGGAGCAACGAATATATTGGAGACCTTGGATTTTGATGATGCCGTGCGGGTAGTTATGGATTTCTACAACCAACATCCCGACGAGACGCTGGTGGTCGTAACTGCCGACCACGAGACGGGCGGATTGTCGCTGGCTACCCAGAAATATATACTGAACCTGCAAGTGCTGCAGCACCAGCATTGCTCGTCGTGGGTGCTGTCGGACGATCTCAACACCCTGTTCAAAGCAAAGAAAAAACCTACTTGGAGCGATGTGCGCAGTATCTTGGAGAAGCGTCTGGATTTCTATACCGAAGTCAAGCTCTCGGCGGAAGATGAAGCCGAACTGCAAGATGCTTTCCGCAAGGCAGTTCGCAGCCGAGGCAAAGCTGCCGTCAAGACGCTGTATAAGGATGTCAATGCCCTGGGTAATACCGCTATCGCCATCATCAACCGCCAAGCCCATCTCGGCTGGACGAGTTACGGTCATTCGGCAGCATCCGTGCCTGTGTTTGCTATCGGACAAGGCGCAGAGCAGTTCACCGGCTGGATGGACAATACGGACCTTGTGCCGAAGATCAGGAAAGCGATCAGCGATCAGTGATCAGCAATCAGCAATCAGAAAACAGAAAAAGAGGCGGTTAAGCCTCTTTTTCTGTGGTGCCACCGAGAATCGAACTAGGGACACAAGGATTTTCAGTCCTTTGCTCTACCAACTGAGCTATGGCACCAGTCGCGTTCGGCAAATTGTGCTTCCGGATGTCGCTATGCGCCATAAAGCGCACAATTGCCTCCGCTCTCCCCAAACCAACCTTGCGATTGCTTTTGGGGACCCTAAAGTAGGGTTTTGCTGCAAACGCGAATGCAAAAGTACTACAATTTTATCAAATATGCAAATTCTGCAGCCTTACAGGTGCAAATTGTAGGCAGAATTTCGGCATTTTGACATATTCAGCCTACAAAATACTATTTCGCTGCGGCTTCTGCAGCCTGCGATGCAGCGAAGTCGTCGCTAATATCCACAGCCTTAAACTGCTTGGGGAACGCCTCGGCGTAGTTTTGCAGTTGCCGGTCGATGAGCCGGGTGAGCTCCTCTTGGAAGGCGAGCAGTTGTTCGGCAGAGTTGATCATACCTTCCACCGAATCCATCTTCGTCTCGCGCAGGAAGAACGAGTACTTCTGCGCCGTGAGGTCGTTGATGCGTTGCTTGAACTGCTGCATGAGGGTGTTGGCTTCCTCGATGCGTTGTTGCGTCTCAATATTCGCCGTGATACGTACCGACAGTTCGGCATCGGAGATCTGAGTTTCGGTGGTTAGACTATCAACTGCCTGAAGTGTTGTTCCGGCTACCAGTTGCTGCAAGCGCAGCAGCATGGCTACGGGCGACTGATAGTCGTAGCGCTCCAAGCGGTAGGGCAGACGCGGCTGGGCTTCCATCTCGACCGATTGTCCTTCGCGGAAGCGTTGCATGCCGTGGTTGAGCTGCGTGTATTCCTGCGCAAGATCGCGCATCAGGACGAGGTAGGTGTTCTTTTGGATATCCAAGAACGCACTTGCCCAACCCTCGTAGTCCCAGAGCGGTATATCGTTGGCGAGGAAGTCCGACGGCGTGACACCGTCCAGACGGTAGGTGGCTATACTGACCTTACGGAACTCAGGTGTGTAGTACGGCACGGGAGATGCTTGCAGGGCTTGCTCAAACAGGGCTTTCTGTTGCTCAAACTCCTGATTGATGCGGCGGAGTCGGAACAGGTGGTCGCGATCGTCCTCGGTCAGACACAGGTGCGCCAACTTCTCCGAGGGATAGCGTTGCATGAACTGCAAGAACAGTTGCCGGCACGACTCGTAGCTGTCCACCATCCGGTAGAAGCGGTTGTGCAGGGTGTCGGTTTCGGCACGCCAGCGGTTGAGTGTGTCCAGGTGCGCACGCAGGTAGGCGTCGATGTCGGAGTACTCGAGTTTCTTGTCCGCCGGAGTGATGGTCGGGAACGTCTCGCCGCGGGGCATCCTGCCGCCGAGGAAGTGCAGACAGTTGCCGTAGAACAACCGTGCGCGGTAGATGAGTTCGTTACGCTCCTCGTAGTTGTGCAGCGCATCTTTGCTCGGCAGCAACGCATATACGGCGTCGCCCAAACGGTAGTAGATCGGTGCATTGTCCGGATGGCTGCGCTGGAAATCCAACATGTAATACATCGCCTCGTAGGCAGGCAGCGTCTCTGTTCGTTGAATCAGATCGCTGTAACGCTCTGTACTTTGCGCAAACGCTACGCTACTGACGGCGCACGCTATCGCGCACGCATATATGCGTATAGATTTATATTGTATCCGTTTCATAGCTTTCGACTTTTGACTTTCGACTTTTGACTATCTAAAACTGTGTTACCTTGAATTCCACACGCCGGTTGATGGCGCGGTTGGCGTCGCTGGTGTTCGGCACGAGCGGACGGTGCTTGCCATAACCGTGGCTTGTCAGACGATCGCGGCTGATACCTTTCTTAACCAGGTACTCCAGCGTGACTTCTCCGCGCTTGGCGGACAACTGGTTGTTGTAATCGTCGGTACCGATATCGTCGGTGTGCGCCAGGATCTCGATCTGTAACTCGGGGTTCGCCTCCAGGAGCTTGAACACTTTGTCGAGTTCGGCGTGCGACGAACGCATCAGGATGTAGGAGTCGCTCTCAAACTGGATGTTCTTGAGTTGTACCACCATATCTTTCTGAATCGGTTTGAGCGAGAGGTTACACAGCTGCTCGTCGAGGCCTATAGGGATGCTGACGATAGAGTCGAAGAAGAAGTGTCCCGGACTCTGAATAACCATGTCGTATTCGTCCTCCTGCCGGATCATGATCGTGGTGGTAGGCGGGGTGTACGGCATCTCGATAACCTCATGTTTGTTGCGGTTGCGAAGACGGATCGTACCTTCGGTAATGGCGCTATCCCTGGTGTCACCCAACTGCAGAATGAACGGCACTTTCACAGCCTGAATCGGAACATCCAGTTCGGCTGACGAGAACAGCACATCGCGGCGGGTGTTGATAATCAGTGTGGTGTCGACATATCCGCGGCTGTAGAGCGTCAGGGCGTAGGTCTCGCCGATAGGCAGTTCATATACACGTCCCTGCTCCTCGCGGCGGGTGCGAACGCGGATCGTCTTGTCGGTATTCACGTTGCGAATCACCTCACGTTCGGGCGGCTCGGGCGTAAATAGTTCGGCGTCGTAGGGATTGATGCGGATGCTCAGGTTACGCGCCAGTTTGACCTGCGCGTGCCTGTCGTAGAGTGAATCCTTCTCCATGCAGTCGATAGACAGGTACTGGTGACTGCTGCTGCTCTGCGCGGTGATGTCGATCGTATATTTGTGCCCGGGTTGCAGGGCTACGCGGAATCGTCCGCTGTTGGCGTCGCTCTTCGCCTCGTCGAGTTGGATGGCGGTGATGGCGTCATATACGCGGATATCCGCCTCTACGGCTCTGCCGGTGAACTCGTCGGTCACCACGCCCGTCAGCACACCGTACGGCGCGCTGCGCATACCGCGAGGCAATGCCACTTGACGGATCATGTACAGGGTATCAAAATCTTTGCGGTCACGTTCGGCTTCTTGTGCTTCGGTCACTTGCAGCACAGTGTCCTGGATCTGCTTCAGATGGGGTCCATATAGCGAGCGACGCTCCGTGGAGTCCAACCGAACGGGCAATGTCCAGTCCCCGTAACCGATATAGCGCGTATAGTACAGCGCGTAGTACGGACGGCGCTTTTCTATATCCTGCCGCGCAAAGATAATCGTCTGGTTGTCAGGCAGCACCAGCGGCGACAGATCGTGATCGCTCGAAACGATCGACTGCTCGGCAACTTGCCAACTGCCATGACGGTTCTCGCTCACAAACAGGCGGTCATAAATGCCCTGCGAGCCGTGCGACGACTTGACGAGTTTCTCGTCCTGCGTGTGGCGGATGAAATACAAACGACGCTCGTCGGAAGCTATCGACGGCCACAACTCGTCCGCCTCCGTGTTGACGGCATCGCCTAACGATTCGGGGTTCTCCCACACACCCGAACGGCTTTTGGTTGTGTAAAGGTCGTAACTCTCTTTACCCGGGGCAATAGCCGACAGGTAAATAGTCAGACTGTCAAAACTGTAGTGTGCATGCTGAATCTTCCAGCCCTGCTGGCTGAACTTGCGAAGTTCAGGAAATGACTGCAAGTCTTTCTGACCGAATGCATTTCCCGATAATAACACCAGCAATATGCCGGCAAGAATATACTGTATCCGTTTCATAGCTTTTGGCATTTCACCTTGCAAAATTACAACTTTATTTTCAAAAAAGCAAATATCTGAGCAAAAAAATGTCAAATATTTGTTTTTTTCAATAAATTTATGTAATTTTGTACGACTTTTACGGGTCTATATAAATTATTAACATGCTCTCGCACACCGCGAGTGCTTAAAAATGGGACATATACGGTGTCCCGAAATGACATAAACTGATGAATATTGTTACCAAAGAGATTACTCTGCCCGACGGCCGAGTGATCACCCTTGAGACAGGTAAGCTGGCCAAGCAGGCTGACGGCGCCGTGATGGCAACGCTCGGCAACACCATGGTTCTGGCTACCGTTTGCTCAGCCAAAGACGCTATGCCCGGCACGGACTTCATGCCGTTGACAGTCGAGTACAAAGAGAAGTTCGCTTCTGCCGGACGATTCCCCGGAGGTTTCACACGCCGCGAAGGCAAAGCCTCAGACTACGAGATCCTGATTGCACGCCTCATCGACCGTGCGCTCCGCCCCCTCTTCCCCGCTAACTATCATGCTGACACGTTTGTGAACGTCACCCTCTATTCGGCTGACGGCATTGATATGCCGGAGTCGATTGCAGGTCTGGCTGCGTCAGCTGCTCTCGCCTGCTCGGATATCCCCTTCGAAGGGCCAATCTCCGAGGTGCGCGTAGCACGTGTGGATGGCGAGTTTGTTATCAACCCGACCTTCGAGCAGTGCGAAAAAGCTGACCTCGAACTGATGGTTGCCGCTACGCTTGACAACATCATGATGGTCGAGGGCGAGATGAAGGAAGTGCCGGAGTCGGTTATGCTTGACGCTATCCGCGCCGCTCACGAGGCTATCAAACCTCAGTGCCAGGCTCAGCTCGAGATGATGAAAGCCTATGGCAAGGAAGTAAAACGCGAGTACTGCCATGAGGTCAACGACGACAAGCTCAAGCAAGCCGTTCACGATTTCAGCTACGCCCGTGCTTATGCCCAGGCTACCAGTGCTGACACCGACAAACACCACCGCGAGGCAATGTTCTCGCAGATTTGCGAAGACTTCAAGACCGAGAAAGCCGAGTATATGGCTGCCCGCGCTGAGGCTCTTGGCATCGAGGTGGATGAGGTTGCCGCTATGGTGGACCGTTACTATCATGATGTAGAGAAGGAAGCCATGCGTCGTGCCGTGCTCGACGAAGGCAAGCGTCTGGACGGTCGTACCACGACGGAGATCCGTCCTATCTGGTGCGAAGTTAGTCCGCTGCCGGGACCTCACGGATCATCGATCTTCACCCGCGGCGAGACACAGTCGCTCTCGACCGTTACCCTCGGTACGAAGCGCGACGAGAAGATCATCGACGAGGCTCTCATCCAAGGCACTGAGCGTTTCTTGCTCCACTATAACTTCCCGCCGTTTGCTACCGGGGAAGCCAAAGCACAACGTGGCGTAGGCCGTCGCGAGATAGGTCACGGTAACCTCGCTTGCCGTGCACTCAAGAACATGATCCCCGAGGACTTCCCCTACAGCGTACGCGTCGTA
>CADBAZ010000077.1 GCA_902792835.1 uncultured Bacteroidales bacterium | reverse complement strand
GGTCTCTTCACCTTCAACACTCCAGGTAACGGTGTAGGTTACAGGATCGGTTACAGTAATCTGAT
Source organism: uncultured Bacteroidales bacterium (assembly GCA_902792835.1). Lineage (GTDB taxonomy): Bacteria > Bacteroidota > Bacteroidia > Bacteroidales > Paludibacteraceae > Colicola. Next base: position 8,669 of record CADBAZ010000077.1, on the reverse strand, counting down.
AGCTTGCCTCTTTGGTCGCCTCGCCTTCGGTGTAGCTTACCTTAACGTCCTTCGTACCGGCAACGGTCATATCCGGAGCAGTAACGACGCTCTTACTTGTCTTGTTCTTGTCGTTGCAATTGCTGTAGTTAGCAGTTACAACCAAACCTTCAGATGTGAAGGTATCGCCTGTAACGAAAGTTTTTTTCACATTGTCGGTATTCAGAGTGATACCCGTCAGTTCGCAATCAACCGCTGCACCGCAAGTAAGCGAGTAGTCGCTGTACGTTACGCCACCACCGGCTGTTATTGCGATGGAATTGACATAAATAGAGTTCGTTGTACAAGTTACGATAATAGCAGCTTCACCGGATGCATTGCTGAACTCAAACTCAAGATCACGCAAGGTAGCACCACCGGTTTTGGTTACATCCTTCGATTCCGTTTTATCACCGATAGAAATAGCTATACTTCCTGCGCCATTTGATGCGTTGGTGCAATATTTAACCACTACTTTGCTGACACTATTAAACGACTTGCTCGTCTTCGCACCTGCACCGCTTACCGCAGAGGTTACCTGCACGCCATTCTTTTGGTTATCAAAACCGTTTCCATCTTTCGTGCTCGTCCAACTATTCGTTGCATCCGCCCAAGCCTTGGAGGTAAAGGTATAAGTCGTTGTTTCTTCTTCGCCACCTTCGCCGTCAGCCGTTGCATATACAGCATAGTAGGTCACAGCCTCGGTAACGATTTTGCCATTAGCGGTCTTGAACAGGTCGGCAGGTTTCTCTCCGTCAACCGAACTTTGTGCAGTCCAGCCTACGAATACCTTACCGCTCTCGCAGTTGGCGGGATCAGCCGGCAATTCCATTCGATGAGAAGTCATATCCGCTCGGCGAGAGGGAACTAAGTGCAAAATAGCCGTTGTCTTCACCTTCCCAACCCCAGTTGATATAGAACTTGTTGTTGGCATCACGACCGCAACATACAAACTCATGACCACCGTCATTACCATCGCCGCCCATGATGATAGGACGACCGGCTTCCAAATCGGCATTGAAATACTCGGTAAATTTAGCACGCGTAACACTATACTCAGCAGGAACACCTTCATGCGCATCTCCATAGTTAGCTTTAGAGTACATCGTAATGAACTTATCAATCTTATAGCCGAAATAGGTAATAAAACCGTAAGCCATATTATCCGTCCATGCGCCCGAACCTCCGGTTTTGTTGCCGCCATAACCCATTTCTGCCGAAACACCGGCATGATACATCAAGGTTGCTACCGCATTAGCTTGGGCTTCTGTGTAATTCTTGCCAATGTATGCGGGGAGCATATTATCCCAGTCATATGTCGTCTCGCCGTAATTGGCTGACAATGTCTTTGTCCAATACTGATTGCAATTATCATCCTTGCAATCATGCCATTCATAGCTGCTCGAGCCTGTACCTTTCTTCGGCCAACGCCACATGTACATAATCTGCGAAGCAGCAGTAGCCACACAACCTGTCAAACAGCGGGTATTGTCACGCTCGTCCATCGGACATAGGTTGTAATATGGTTCCTCCTGATACCAAGTGATCTCCTTGCCTTGGTCGTTGACCAGCAGGTTAGGAATTGCCGTCACTTGTTTGGCTTTGCGAACAGCAGGCTGCTCAAACTCGCTGTCGTCCATGGTCTGTAAAGCGGTAATCTCATCCGAGTAACGACTGAGCCACCATTTGAGGTTCGGATTGATCTTCGAATAATCAAAACTACCATGCTCGTTGTAGCCCAACACGTCTTCCGCTGTGCGGTCGTCAGCCGAAACGATAACGAAGCCGTTATCGCCTTCTTGGTTGAATACATAGAACGCAACTTCCTCGGAGTTGTTCTGCAAAGCTTTGTGTGCCAGACGCATGTTTGATGCCTGACGCGGAGCCTTGTGCATGCGGCTCAGCTGCGGTTGCTCGTTGGTGAAACGGGCAGCAATAGCAGCAGCCTCTTCTTGCGACACTCGACCGGCGAATGCCACATTAAATCCTAAAAACAATACACTGAGTATTGCTAAAAAACGATATCTGTTTTTCATGGATATAAATTGTTAATTGTTAATAAAAGATTGATTGTTGTATTATAATGGCTTACACTATAATTTTCGCGGTTACAATGACTCGAGATATGACTCAAGTATGATACATGCCGCCAGACGGTCAACTTGTGCCTTGTCCTGACGGTCTTTCTTCTTCATCCCACCGGCTATCATCGCCTGATGCGCCAGCACACTCGTGAAGCGCTCATCCCATTCTACCACCTGCATCTGAGGCAACTGCTTGCGTATCTGCGCCTCGCACGCGCGTATAGCAGGTACCGTTTCACTGTCTTCCCCGTTCATCTGCCTCGGATAGCCTACAACTATCCGGTCAACCTGCTCGCGACTGACATAATCCTTCAGCCACGCCAGCAGGTCTTTTGTTTCTATAGTGAGCAACGGATTAGCCGTTATACGGAGTGCATCCGTAACGGCTAATCCTGTGCGTCGCTTACCATAGTCTATTGCCAAAATTCTTCCCATCTAGAAGAATAAGTTGAACAACCGATTTTAGATTTTTCTTGAGCAGATTTGTTTTTTCCGGTAAGGGAGTTATGTGAGACATAATGACCGAACCGAAAAAGCAAAGATGCCAAGAAAAAACAAAATCAATTAATAGTTTTGCATTTCTTCGCTTAAGCGGTCATACTCTGCCTGCATACCCAAACGGTAGTAGCACTGGCGCAACGGACGTGCATAGTTCATGTCACCGGGAGCCAGTTCGTGTGCTTTCTCAAAGTACGGCAACGCCAACTTCAGCACCTCGTCGCTCTGCTTCTTGATTGCCATGTACTCTTTCTGCGAAAGGTTGTCCGTACCCTCAAGCATCGTGGTAGCCTTGTCCGAATACGAATAGGCATAATTCAGATAGTACTCGGGGTTCTGAGGATCCATCGCGATAGCTTTGTCAAAGAACGTGAACGCCTCGTCAAAACGGCGCAAGGTGCTCAGCAGCGTAGCTTTCGTATGGAAGTATTGCGACTGCGAAGGATCGTTCGCGATAGCTTTGTCCAGATAGGCTACGGCGCCCAGTGTGTCTTTTGCCTGAACGAGGTCGTTGATCATGTTCTGGATGAACCACGGCTCTTTCGGGAAACGCTCTACAGCCTCTGCCAGTTTTGCTTTGGCTACCTCAGGCTGACCAAGCAGTTTGTACAGATCATAGTAGTACTGATAAGCCGTTACCTCGTGCTCGGGATCAGCAGCAATACGTTCAGCCATCTTCAAAGCCTCGTCATAAGCTTTCGCACGGTAGAAGTACGACAGCGAATAACTCATGTACTGATAGTACGTGGTATCTTTCACCAGCTTTGCCTGGATCTTCGGATCTTGCATGCACTCGAAGTCAGGGATATCGCAGTGAAGTTTGAATGCATTGGCTACACCCAGGTCATCGTCTTGCTCGGCAAGATATGATGCATAGATAGCCAGATCCTGTTTCTGGAAGTACTCTACCATCTTATCGGCAATGTTCTTGCGCGTCTTCAGGTCATACTTCGGATTGCCCTTCTTGTCGTAAGTCGGAATCATTGCCAGTTCGTCAGCCTTGAGCCAGTATTCGATACTTTCCTCAACGGCTGCGCCTTTAACGGCGTTATCCACAGCTTGTCCCATCTGCCCCATCAGCCAGATGTGCTCGTTCTGCTTGTAACCGATCAATCCGGCTACGTACCATGTTTCAGCTTTGTCCTTCGTTTCCTCGTTCACCAAAGCCTCTTTGATGGCTGCACGAGCGCCGTCAAAGTCCGGAGTCTCTTGTTGAGCAAGGTTTCTTGCGGTACTAACAGCTTTCTTTTGTGCAAAGCAGCCTACGCTTATCAGCATCAAAGCTGCCAGAAAAATTGATTTTTTCATTGTTGTATTCGTTTATTTATTCGTTTGTATTCTCAGTTTCCGTAGATTCCGCGTTTTCCGCACTCTCTACAGGAGCTTCCTCCTCTTCTTCCTTCGGCACTACGCAGCCAAACATCAGCACGTCGTTGCGTTTCTGCAGTTCGATGAGTTTAACGCCCTGTGTAGCGCGTCCCATTACGCGAATGCTGTCCATCGCCATGCGGATAGCCGTGCCGCTCTTCGTGATGAGCATCAGATCCTCGTCATCGGTTACGGCGTGCAGTCCTACCAGTTGTCCCGTCTTGTCGGTCAGGTTCATCGTCTTCACGCCCTTACCGCCACGGTTCGTTATACGATAGATCGGTTCGCCGTTCTCATCGTCGAGCAAGGTACGCTTACCAAAGCCCTTGTCCGAAATCACGAGAACAGTCTGCTCACTATTACCTTCTACACAAATCATGCCAATTGCGTGATCCTGGCCGTCTTCGTCCAATTTTATTGCACGAACACCCGTTGCCGTACGACCCATCGGACGAACCGTATTCTCCGGGAAACGAACAAGTTTGCCATTGCTTGAAGCAATCAACATCTGGCTCTCGCCGTCCGTCAATGCTACGCTAATCAGGCTGTCGCCCTCACGCAAACCGAGTGCGATGATTCCGTTCGTACGCGGACGGCTGTAGTCCTCGAGCGTAGTTTTCTTCATCAATCCATTGCGGGTAGCAAAAATCAGGTAATGATTCTTTACGTACTCGGGATCGTTCAGTCCCTTAACGTTGATGAAAGCGCAAACCTTCTCATCTTTCTGCAAGTTGATCACATTCTGCATCGCACGGCCTTTCGACTGACGGTTGCCTTCCGGCAGGTCATACACCTTGATCCAGTACAGACGACCCAATGTGGTAAAGAACATCATCGTCGAGTGCATCGAAGCCGTGTGAACGTACTCGATAAAGTCCTCATCACGCGTAGTGCTTGCTTTCGAACCGATTCCGCCTCTACCCTGCTGACGGAAGTCTGCCAGCGGTGTGCGCTTGATGTAACCGAGGTGCGAGATGGTGATTACCATATCATCGTCGGCATACATATCCTCAGGGTTGAACTCCGTAGCCATCTTTACGATGCGCGTGCGGCGTTCGTCAGCGTATTTGTCTTTGAGCTCTTGCAGTTCGCTTGCAATCAGTTCGTAGCGCAGGCTTTCGTTCGCCAGCAACTCGTTCAAGTGCGCTATCTCTTTCTCGATCTCGGCGTACTCAGCTTTCAATTCGTCGATACGCAAGCCTGTGAGTGAGGCGAGTCGCATCTCAACAATAGCTTTGCTCTGCGGGGCATCCAGCCCGAAGCGTGCCTCCAAGTTTGTCTGGGCATCAGCCGGCGTGCGGCTGGCGCGAATGATCTTAACCACCTCGTCGATATTATCCACCGCGATGATCAAGCCCTCCAAGATATGCGCACGCTCCTCGGCTTTCTTCAGCAAGAAACGTGTACGGCGTGTAACCACGTCCATCCGGTGCTCAATGAAGTTCCGTACCAGATCCTTCAGATTCAGCAACATCGGACGACCTTTCACCAGCGCAATATTGTTCACAGCAAACGAACTCTGCAAAGCCGTGAACTTGTACAACTTGTTCAGCACTACCTGTGCATTCGCGTCGCGCTTGATGTCAATCACGATACGTATATCGCGCTTCGACTGATCGCTGATATCCGTGATGCCTTCTATTCTCTTTTCATCTACCAGCGCAGCAATGTTCGATACCAAGTCGGCTTTCACTACGCCGTACGGCAACTCGGTGATGATGATGTGCTCACGACCGTTGTTGTCGGTCTCAATGTCGGCATTCGAACGGATGATCACTCTGCCCCGACCGGTCTCAAACGCGTCACGCACACCCTGATAGCCGTAGATCGTTCCGCCTGTCGGGAAGTCCGGAGCCTTGATATACTCCATCAAACCCTCTACGGTTATCTCTTCGGTCTCGGGGTTGGCTATACGTGCCTCAATATTGCGGATATAAGCCAAGCAGCCGTCAACCACTTCGCCCAGGTTGTGCGTCGGCATGTTCGTAGCCATACCCACGGCTATACCGCTTGCGCCATTCACCAGCAGGTTCGGGAAGCGTGTCGGCAGCACGGTCGGCTCGCGACGGCTGTCGTCGTAGTTCAGCTGCATATCAACGGTATCCTTGTCGATATCGTTGAGCATCTCTTCGGCTAATTTCTCCAAACGCGCCTCGGTGTAACGCATAGCAGCCGGACTATCACCGTCCACACTACCGAAGTTACCTTGACCATACACCAGCGGATAACGCATTGCCCACGGCTGTGCCATACGAACCAGCGTACCGTAGATACTGCTGTCACCGTGCGGGTGATACTTACCCATTACCTCACCGACGATTGCTGCACTTTTCTTCGTCGGCTTGTCGCTTGTGTTACCCATGTCCCACATCGCGTACAGTACGCGCCTGTGAACGGGCTTGAAACCGTCGCGCACATCAGGCAGCGCACGGCTCACAATCACACTCATTGAATAATCGATGTAGGAACTTCGCATTTCCTCATCAATCTTCACAGGAATAATTCTGTCTTCTGTAATCATTGTTTATTTTGTTGTTATTTTATATTCGTTATGTCGTTGTTTCCTCGGTGTTTCATCGGGTGCTCATCGGATGCTCATCGGGTGCTCATCGGATGCTTACTACAATCTCACTACACCCACGCTACTGTCACATCCCTCTTTCGCCAGCCCTACTCCCCAACTCTTTTAAAAAGCGCACAAAGATACGAAAAATTTTTGACATTTGCAAATATTTCGCGCATTTTTTTGCGTTTTGACGCATTTTTCTTAAATTTAGTATAACTATCGATAGCAAACTCCCGTACGCTCACAGCGCATGTATTGCACCGTTTCGCGCCTCCGACCTATTTTTACTCTTTGCGCCAGCGCGTCACACACGCATACATACGCGCACACATACACACACGTACATTAACTATATTTCCATACAAAAAGAGGATGCATCGCTTAGACACATCCTCATTCTCGTTTTCTGACAAGCATTACTTAACGCGGCGCTCGGGAATACGGGCTTTCTTACCGGTCAAATCACGCAGATAATACAGTTTCGAACGGCGAACCTTACCGTACTTGTTAACGGTGATCGACTCAATGAAAGGCGAATCCATCGGGAAAATACGCTCTACGCCTACGTTGCCCGACATCTTACGAACCGTGAAACGCTTCTTGTCCTCGCTGCCGTGAATAGCAATCACGTCACCACGGAACTCCTGAATACGCTCCTTGTTACCTTCTTTAATACGATAAGCTACAGTGATCTGGTCACCGGCCTTGAATGCAGGAAACTCTTTCTTCTCACCTGCAAATGCTTGTTCAGCAATCTTAATCAAATCCATTGTTTCTTTTTCTTTTTGGCTGCTTGTTTACAGCCGTTGATCCGAGGTATACGCTACTATTCGGTTGACCTACTCATTATTTGGCTCTTCCCTATCTTATCGCCAGAGACCTCTTCGGATTAGCACGCAAAGGTACAACTTATTTTTCAATTATGCAAGTCTTTTCTGAAAAAAGTTCATTCTGTCACGCATTTTTGTGCATTTTGCAACCTCAAGGCAACTATTCTACTTGCTACTTACACTTTGCAAACAAAAACACTACTTTTTCTGACAAAATGTTTCCGCTCACACACCTTCTCTGTCTATTTGCAAACATCAGTTTTCAAAATGTGCGAAAAATATGCTATAAAACATGTTTTTTATAAAAAAATTTGCATATATGCATTTTTTGTTGTACTTTTGCATCGTGTTTTTCATGGTATTAGATTTAAGGTTAATGAAGATTGGGTTGCCGGGAGGCAATCCTTCTTTTTTTTGTCTCAACCAAGAACTATAAAAACGCGCAGCTACATCGTAGGCTGCGCGTCGTTTTTATGGTATTCTACCAAACCTTCCATCGGGCTTTGCACTATCGTTGCCAGTTGCATGTAGTTGTTCCGCATCACTTTCTCGAGTATATCCTTATAGTAATACGCTATCGATCCCACGAAGCCTACCGGCACAGACGGATACTGCTTCAATATACGCTTCACAAAGTCCTCAAAGTGGTAATACACCAATTCATGAATCATCACATTGTCGATGTGGTCGGCGCAGAACTTGCTCAGCGATGCCAAAAACCTATTCGGGAAAGGCTGGCGATACACTCGGTCGATGATCTCTGCCTGCGTCAAGTTATACTCCTTCAAGAACTGCTCCTTCAAATCTTCCGACAACTGGTTTTTCAACAAATCAGCCACCAACCGCTTGCCCAACACTGCCCCCGAGCCTTCGTCGCCGAGGATGAACCCTAATGCCGGCACGTTCTTAACGAACTTCTCACCGTCATACAAGCAAGAGTTAGAACCCGTACCCAGGATACACGCTACACCCTCGCTATGCTGCAACAGCGCACGCGCTGCGCCCATCATGTCCGAATATACCTCAACCTCTGCGTGGCGGAACACAGCCTTGAGCGCATCATGCACTACAGGCGATTTCTCCGGCGTACAGCCTGCGCCGTAGAAGAAGATATGTCGCACCGATCCTACCCACAGCAGTTGCCCCATCTGCGGCAACAACTGGTCAGACACATTCTGCTTTATCTGCTCCTGCGTCAGAAAGAACGGGTTGATACCTTCCGTCTTGAACTCCGACCTCTGTCCCGAAGCCGTCAACAAGCACCAATGGGTCTTCGTCGACCCCGAATCTGCAATCAGTATCATA
>CADBAZ010000076.1 GCA_902792835.1 uncultured Bacteroidales bacterium | reverse complement strand
ATGGAACTCAACGTGCCGAAGTTCAAGATAGCGTTCTATATCGTGGAAGTGGACGGCAAACCGAGCGTAGCGATAGAGTACGATAACGGTCGTTACAGCCGCGAACTGATGCAATCGCTCGCGCAGTCTGTGGGCAACGCTATACGAGGATTTGCAGCGGACGAAAAAGCTGCACTAAGGAAGGTTTCGCTGATGGATGAGAATCAGGCGAAACTATTGGATAGTTTCAACGAAACGACCGTTGACTACGACAACACGCAGACGATCCTGTCGCTGTTCAAAGCACAAGCGCAGAAGACACCTAACGCGCTGGCACTCGTCTATCGTGACAAGCGCTTCACGTACCGTGAGGTGGATGAACTCTCCGACCGCATTGCTGCAGGAATCGTAAATCGTAAATCGTTCAATCGTCAATCAGGTGTGATTGCCATCAAGGTCGAGCGTAGCGAGTGGATGGTATTGGGCGCATTGGCAGTACTGAAAACCGGCTGCGCGTACCTGCCGCTCGACCCGAGTTATCCCGAAGAGCGACTGAGCTACATGCAGCAAGATGCCAATAGCTGTATGATGCTCACCGAGAAGGAGTTTGAGGAATTGTCAAACAGCTCGAAGAGCGGTCTAACAGCGGAGCGGTCTAACAGCGCCAGCGGTCTAACAGGCGCAGCCGGTCTAAATCCCTCGGATCTCTTCATCCTCCTCTACACATCCGGTTCGACCGGCGTGCCGAAAGGTGTGATGCTGGAGCACGGCAACCTGGTGGCATTCTGCCATTGGTATAAGCGGTACTACGACCTGCACGGAGGCGACAAGGTAGCGGCGTATGCTTCGTTCGGATTTGATGCGTGCATGATGGATCTGTATCCCGCGTTGACCTCCGGTGCAGCGGTGTATATCGTTCCCGAAGACTTGCGATTGAACTTGCCGGAACTGGGTAGATATTTCGACAGCGAGGGTGTCACCCACGCGTTTATGACCACGCAGATCGGTTACCAGTTTGCAACGAATGTGGAGTGCCATTCGCTCAAGCATTTGTCGGTAGGCGGTGAGGCACTTTCTGCCTTGAATCCGCCGACGGGATACAAGATGCACAACGGTTATGGCCCGACGGAGTGTACGATCTTTACAACGACCTATCTGGTGCGTGAATACGAACAGCACATACCTATCGGCAAACCGCTGGATAACCTCAGATTGTTCATCATGGATACCAACGGTCAGCGTCTACCATTAGGTGCAACGGGTGAGTTGTGGGTAAGTGGTCCGCAAGTCAGTCGCGGGTATCTGAATATGCCCGAGAAAACCGCTGAGACCTTCGTAACGTGGGACGGAAAGCGTTGTTATCGCACGGGCGACATCGTGCGCTATCTGCCGGACGGAAATATCCAATTCGTCGGTCGTCGTGACGGACAGGTGAAGATCCGCGGATTCCGCATCGAGTTGAAGGAAGTGGAAGCAGTTATTCGTCAGTTTGATGGCATCAAGGATGCTACGGTACAAGCGTTTGACTACCAGAACGGTGGCAAGTATATCGCGGCGTATGTTGTGAGCGACAAGCCGGTTGATGTGCAGGTACTGAATGCGTTCATCCGTGAGCGCAAACCGCCTTATATGGTTCCGGCTGCCACGATGCAGATTGATGCTATTCCGCTCAACCAGAACCAGAAAGTCAACAAACGCGCACTGCCTGCGCCGAAGATTCAGGCGGATGATCATGACTATGTAGCCCCTGCCAACGATACGGAGAAACTCTTTGCCGACATCTTCGCCAGTGTGCTCCTCTTGGATAAGGTGGGCGCAACGGATAACTTCTTCGAGTTAGGCGGTACATCGCTGATGGTTACGCGCGTGATCATCGAAGCCGACAAAGCCGGCAAGCATATTGCTTATGCCGACCTGTTTGCGCACCCCACGCCGCGTGACTTAGCGCAGCTCGTTGAGGGCAGTGCAAGCGCAGAACAGACTCCTGCTGTGGATCATGAGGTAACGGAGTTTGACTACAGTGCTATCAATCAACTGCTGCAAGCGAACAACTTGGAGACGTTCAAGCAAGGCGAGCGGCAGAAGTTGGGCAATGTGCTGCTAACCGGTGCGACGGGTTATCTTGGTATTCATGTGCTCAAGGAACTCATCGATTCCGATGCCGAGACGATCACCTGTCTTGTGCGCGGTAAGAGTCAGGCGGATGCTGAGCGCCGTGTGCGTAACCTGCTGTTCTACTATTTCAGCCGACGCTTCGATGAGTTGTTTGGTAAACGCATCTTCGTCGTACAAGGCGATGTGACGAGCGATTTTAGCGATCAGTTGTCAGCCGTCAGCATTCAGACGGTGTTTAACTGCGCGGCGAACGTCAAGCACTTCTCCAAGGGCACAGATATCGAGGATGTGAACATCGGCGGTGCGCAGCGTTGTGTGGACTTCTGCTTGGCTACAGGCGCGGCACTCGTGCATGTGTCAACGACCTCTACCGGTGGTGTGTGGGTTGGCAGCGATGCTCCGGCTCCGGTGCTTACTGAGCAGAATATGTTCTTCGGGCAGTATCTGGGCAATCAGTATATGCACTCGAAGTTCCTTGCCGACCGACTGATACTGGATGCCGTGGCAACCAAAGGTCTGCGGGCAAAGATCATGCGTGTGGGTAACCTTGCGGCACGTAGTTACGATGGTGAGTTCCAAGTGAACTTCTCGACGAACAGCTATATGGGACGTATCAAGATATTTAATATGCTTGGTTGCTGTCCGTACGAGCAATACGACCAGCCTACGGAGTTCTCGCCTATCAACGAAACGGCCCGTGCTATTGTGCTGCTGGCGACCACGCCGAAGGAGTGCACGGTCTTCCAGCCGTATAATACGCACACACGCTTGCTCGGCAATGTGCTGCAGGTACTTGATAAGGTGGGTACAAAGATGCAGTTTGTTGAGCCGGAGGTATTCGGCTATGCGATGCAGCAGGCTGCACAAGATCCGCAGAAAGCGTCGTTGCTCACTACGATGGTAGCCTACCAGAACATCGCCCACGGACAGCCCACGCAGATTGTCGATCGCAACAACGCCTATACATCGCAAGTGCTGCTGCGGCTTGGATTCCGCTGGACGGAGCCGGACAACGAGTATATCGGCCGTATGCTGACCGCGATCTCGCAGTTGGGATTCTTTGATATCTAAATCAAGAAATGAAAAAAAGTTTTTGGGTCAAAATGCTTTCCTGTTACGGTTTGCATTTTGACCCAAAAATTGTATTCGAACGCACCAAAATGAGGTCGATTATTCGAACGCACCCATTTGTAGCATGGCGACTTCGCGCTCTGTGAGGAAACGGTAACGTCCACGGGGAACGTTGCGTTTGGTCAGACCGGCGAAACTTACGCGGTCAAGAGTAACGACCTTGTAGCCGACTTTCTCAAAGATGCGGCGCACGACGCGGTTCTGACCGGAGTGGATCTCCAGGCCGATGTGGCGACGATCCTTGTCGGTGAACTCCAGAGCGTCGGGGATAATCACTTCGTCGTCGAGCGTTATGCCGTGGCGGATGGTTTCCTCATCCTCGCTTTCGAGGTCGCGGTCAAGAACTACGGAGTAGATCTTCTTCTTGCCGAACTTCGGATGTGTGAGCTTGGCAGCCAGATCGCCGTCGTTGGTGAGCAGCAGCACACCGGTCGTATTGCGGTCAAGGCGACCAACGGGGTAGATGCGCTCCGAGCAAGCGTTCTTGACTATATCCATCACCGTGCGGCGCTCCTCTGGATCGTCGGTTGTGGTGACGCAGTTCTTGGGTTTGTTCAGTAATATATATACTTTCCGCTCGCGCTTAACCGGCTGATGATGGAACATCACTTTGTCGGTTGGCAGTACTTTGGCGCCGAGACTGTCAACGACCTCGCCGTTGACTGTTACCACGCCTGCCTGAATGAAGTCGTCGGCTTCACGACGGCTGCAGAACCCGGCATTGGCAAGGTATTTGTTCAGACGTATTGGCTTTGTGGGGTCTTCATAACGCTCGTGGTACTCAATCTGCTTGCGCTGCGAATAGACGCTGCTGTGGTGCTTGGGTTGAGCGGGGCGGTTGTTGTTTCTCTGTTGTTGCACTCGTCCGCCTGTAGGGCGCTGACCACCTTGTGGACGCTGAGCGCCGAAGGTAGGACGTTGCAAGCGTGCGCCATCGGGCGATACGCGGGTGTAGTGTTGTTCACCTGCGGCATTGTAGCCGTCAGATGACGAACGGTTATAAGCGGCGTTACCGCTACGCACAATGCGCGTACGCTGACGCGGTGCACGTGTGTTTGACTGATTCTGATGGGCATACTCGCCGGGATTCGCATCCGGACGGAACGCCGGTCTGTAATTGTTAGACCTGTTGTTGTCGTACATATTGGTTGCAATTATTGTTAAAATGGTTCACTTTGTGAACGTTAAGTAGTAAGATGGTTTTTCTATCGAAAAACGTTAAGTTAATAGTAACTAATCAATTTAACGTTTTGATTTCAATCAAAACCATTTTAACCCTTTAACTCTTTAACGTTAAACGTCTCGTTTAACCTTAGATGGTTCAGGTGTAATGGTTGTTTTGGTGCAAAGCGCGGACTCTATCAATAATCACTTATTAGTAGAGTCCGTTTTGCTTGCATCAATCTTTGTGTTTCGCCAATGAGTTAAGCTTCTGCAGCTTGCTCAACAGCCAACTTGCCACGGTAGTAGCCACAGCTCGGGCATACAGTGTGGTAGATGTAGTGTGCGCCGCAGTTCGGGCAGATTGCCAATGCGGGCAACTTAGCTACGTCATGAGTACGACGCTTGGCTTGGCGGGTGTGTGATTGTCTTCGTTTTGGATGTGCCATAATTATTTACAATTTAGTCAATTTACAATTTTTTGTTTTATATCTAATCATTCGGGTTCCACGGTGCTACAAAGGTGCGTTTGGAGAAGTTGCTGCATGTCTTGCATGCATGCACCCTTTGGGTGACTGTGCACCAGCGGAAGATTGATTGTTATCATTTCGTAAGCCAGCCAATTCAGATCCAGCGTATCGGTCTGTTCATCCTCTTCGTCCGGCAGTATATCGTCCTCTACATCTACGGCGTAGGTCATCTGACCAAGGCAACGGTCGCAAATGAGTTGCACCTCACCTTGCGCCTTCAGATGTAAGCTGTAGTCTCTTTCGCGCAGTGTCAGATCCGCCTCAACTGCCACATCTCCGCCCATGATCTCGCTCTTCTCCTGCCCTTGGAAATACTCGCTGCTTAAGCGAAACGAGTAGTGGTGCTTGCCTTGCGGCAACTCATTGAGCAATAGGGTCATATTCGTTGTTGATTGTGGCATCTGTTAATGTACTCCGCACAAAAATACCCGACGAGAAAGCTCTGCTTTCGAAGTCGGAGAGCTGAGGCAATCGTGCGCTCTATGGCGCATGGCGTCATCAATTAGCGCGATTTGCCGAAAGCGAGGGCAAAATTACAAAAATATTTTTGTATTTGCAAATATTCCTCAGAAAAAATGCACAACGGCTGTCACTTTTTGCAAAATGTCAGCCGTTGTTGTCATTTGGGTGATGTTATGACAGATCGTAGCCGTAGTGTCGGAGTCGCGATGTACTACTTCTCCAATCTTTATCGACTTTGACGAACAGTTCGAGGAACACTGGTTTGTCGAAGAATGCCTCGATGTCTTTGCGTGCAAGTGTGCCGACCTTCTTGAGTGCTGCCCCCTTATGCCCTCACGCTCAACATAAATGGTTGCACCGATGCGCAAGGTCTTCTCGTCTTTGAACGTATCGACCTCAACCTCTGTGGAGTAGGGTATCTCCTTGTCGTAACAGAGCAGGATCTTCTCGCGGATAATCTCGTTGACGAAGAATCGCGAAGATTTGTCCGTCAGTTGGTCTTTGGGGAAGAACGGCGGGCATTCAGGCAGCGCATCTTTGATGGCTGAGAAAAGTTGGTCGATGCCGAACTTCTCCTTCGCCGAGATAGGGTAGATAGCCGCTTCGGGTAACTCTTTCTGCCAATAGCTTACGAGGTTGTCACCAGAAAGACCGCTGAGCTGTTAGACCGCTGCGCTGACAGACCGCTACCGCTGACAGACCGCTGTGCTGACAGATGCTTGACTTTCTGCAGGAACTCGGCGTTCTTGTCGGGTGTGTCTTGCACGTCGGTGACGTAGAGCAGCACATCGGCATCAACCAGTGCTCCCTGGCTGAACTCCAACATCTGCTCTTGCAGTTTGTAGTTGGGCTTGAGCACACCCGGGGTGTCGGAATATACGATCTGAAAATCCTCGCCGTTGACGATGCCCATGATGCGATGCCTTGTGGTTTGCGCCTTCGATGTGATGATCGAAAGGCGCTCACCTACAAGAGCATTCATCAGCGTGGACTTGCCAACGTTGGGGTTACCTACTATATTTACAAATCCTGAACGGTGCATATTATTCGCTGAACAGTTTGCCTGAGCTGAGTTTGTTGACCTTGCCGAAGCGTGCTTTCAGCACTTTCTGGTCAATCTGTTTCGGATCGCCCATGACGAGGATCTTACGCGGCTGACCTTGGATATGTGCGTTGTAGAAGTTCACGATGTCATCGAACTTGAGCTTCTGCACTTGGCGGATCTGAATCGTAGCCGGGTCGATCTGATAGCCCAGACGCATCCAGTCGGTCATCTTCTGGCTCTTGGTGCGGAACGTCGGGTGGTTGCTCAGCATCGACTGACGCAGGATCGTGCGGATGTTCTCTATTCCCTCGCCGTTCTGCGGCATCGAGTCGAGCAGCGACATATAAACGTCGAGTGCATCCAGCACCTTGTCAGACTGCGTGCCGACATAACCGATGAAGCGCGTGTTACGACCTTGCAGTTGCGGCTTGATGAATGCGCCGTAGGCTGTGTAAGCCATCGATCGCTTCTCACGAATCTCGTTCATAACCAGACCCGAGAATCCGCCGCCGAAGTATTCGTTGAACGCCTCGTATTGTACCGACTCGTTAACATCGAACGGTGTGCCTTCGATGAAGATGTATATCTTAGCCTGTTGCATCGTAGCGTCCGGCAGGAAGTACAGTTCGGTGTTGTCGAACGCCGTACGCGGACGCTCAATCGGCGAGGTCGAAGGAACAGCCTTCTGCGATGCGGGGATATGTGCGTACAGGATCGTCTTTACCGAATCAGCAGGCATATTGCCGGCGTAGTGGATCTCCAGTTCGAAATCCAACGCGCGGTGCCACTCAGCCTCGAGTTGACTTGCTTCGAGTCGCAGTACATCCTCCAGCGGAGTACGTTTGATATACGACGAGTTATCGCCATAGAGCACGTAGTCGTGAGCAGCATCGGCTACGATGTCGGTGTTCTTGCGCTCAACCTGACGGCTGGAATATACCTGACCTTTGATGCTGTTGATAGCCGCATTGTTCTCCGAAGCGAAGTTCGGGAAGAGCATGTGCAGTTGTACGAGCGTAACAATCTCTTCCATGTTCTTCTCTGCACCCTCGATATCCACAATCACGTAGTTGTCGTTGGCGCTGTAGGTGCATTTGCCGCCCAGACGAGCCAGCTTGGCGCGGAACTCACCGGCACTCATGCCCGGTGCACCTTTCGTACCTGCCTGGTTCATCATCTGCGTAGCGTACTCCAGCAGCGGCATGTTGTACGTACCCACACCGTACTTGAGACGGATGGTGAAGATGTCGTTCTTCGGGTTCGGGGTAACGAATACATATACGTTGTCGGCAAAACGGTCTTTGTCGATGTTCGTCAGGTCAACAAACCGCGGAATCAATTTGCCGGCAGGGATAGAAGCGAAGTTCTGATAGTACTCCGACTGACCTGCGCCCGGCTCCAAGTGTTTGATCTTGGGTTTAGCCAGTTTGTCTTTCTTGGGATTACCCTCGTCGATGACGAAGGTTTTGTGTGCTGCCGAGAAATATTTCTTGGCAACCTGCATCACCTGGTCTTTGGTCAGTTTGCTCAGTTCGTCTTTCTCGGCGAACATCTTCTCAAACGGCACTTGATATACAAATCCTCCCAGCAAGTTGTAAGCCTTGAGCATCGGATACTCCATCATCCGGTCATATTCCTGCATGCTGTGCATACGTACCGCCTCAAACAGCTCGTCGGAGATTTCACCCTTCATCAGTTTGTCGATAGCCGACATGAGCAGGCTCTCTGTTTCTTTGAGCGAGTGGTAGGTTTGGCTCTCCATATCCATGTAGGGGACAGCCAGCACTTCCAAACGTCCGAGTTCGCGGGCAGCGTTGCTAAACGCAGCTGCGTACATCAGTTTGTTGTTCAGGATCATATCGTCCAGCAGACCGATACCCATGTCGTTGGAGAGCAGGTTGCAAGCAAACTCCAGTGCCAACTCGTCGTCAGCACCGACCTTTACGCCGTTGTATGCGACGCAAACCTCAGGATAGTAACCCAGTTTGGCGCTGAATCGCTCGTCCTTCGAGAAATCCGTCGGCGTGAACGACTTACGCTCGGGCAGCGGCTTGCTTGCCATCTTGCCAAAGGTCTTCTCAATCAGCGGTTTGACATCTTCGGCGTTGAAGTTGCCGACGAGGATCAATGCCATGTTGTTCGGCACGTACCATGTGTTAAAGAAGTCAATCAACTGACGCAGTTTGGGGTTCTTGAGGTCTTCGGGGTAGCCGATGATGTCACGAGCGTACGCGCTGCCTTTGTACAGTTGTTCATTGATGAAGCGCTGTACGTGCTGGCTGTTGTCGTCGGAGTACATGTTGTACTCCTCAAACACGTTCTCCAACTCTGCCTGGAACGAACGGAACACAGGGTTCGTCAGTCGGTCGGCATAGAGATTGAGCCAACGCTCCATCTGATATGCCGGAAAACGGTTGTGGAAGAACGTCATGTCGTAACTCGTAGCGGCATTCAGATCCTCACCGCCAATAGATTGTACGAGGTTCGAGAACTCGTCGGTAGCACTGTACTTGGCTGCCTGAAGGCTCTGCTCGTTGATTTTCAACTGAACAGCCTCGCGCTCCTTGGCATCAGTCGTCATGGCGAGTGTGTCGTACAGGGCGATGATGTGCTCGTAGTGCGGTCGCTCTTTCTCCCAGTTGAGCGCGCCAATGCGGTCGGTGCCCTTGAATAGCATGTGCTCCAAGTAGTGCGCCAAACCGGTGGCTGTTTCCGGCTCGTCAATCGAACCGGCACGGGTAACCGTTGCGCCGAATACGTCCGGCTGGTCATGATCTTCCCACAACAGAACGGTCAGACCGTTGTCCAATTTGTACTGCGAAAATCCTTCGGGCAACTGCGCGAAGATAAACACTGTGCTGCAAATTAGCAGCAGCATGCTAAGAAATAGTTTTTTCATTTGTTATTTGTTATTTTTGCTTTTTAACTTTCAACTTTCAACTAGACGACTTCTCTCAACTCTCAACTTTCAACTCTCAACTACCATTCCAGCAGCACTTTCCCGCACTGTCCGCTGACCATGACATCAAAGCCTTTCTGGAAGTCATCGAACTTAAATCTGTGTGTAATCACCGGCGAGAGATCCAAGCCGCCGAGCAGCATCTGCTCCATCTGATACCATGTTTCCCACATCCTGCGACCTGTGATGCCTTTGATCGTCAGGGCGTTGAAGATCACATCGCTCCAGTTAACCTGCGTGTCTTTGGGCAGGATGCCTAATTGGGCGATGTTCGCACCCTTGTACATATGCGCAATCATATCGTTGAAGGCAGCCGGTGCGCCGGACATCTCGAGTCCTACGTCAAAGCCGCGGATACCGAGTTGTTTCATTGCCTGTTCGACTGTCTCGCCCTTGCTGCCATCCACGGTGATCGTTGCACCCATCTTCTTGGCTATATCCAACCGTAACGGGTTGATGTCCGTCACCACGATGTTCTTTGCTCCGGCGTAACGGCATATACCTGCCGCCATCGTGCCGATCAGTCCTGCACCGGTAATGAGCACATCCTCGCCCAGTAGCGGGAAAGCCAATGCGGTGTGCGTGGCGTTTCCGAACGGATCCATGATCGCCGCAAAATCGTCGGGTATCTCAGGACGGAGTTTGACGATATTGCTTTCGGGTATCGTGACGAATTCCGCAAACGCACCATCCTTGCCGAAGATGCCGACGGAAAGCGAATGCTCGCACACGTGCCCCATGCCTCGACGGCAGTTACGGCATTGCCCGCACACGATATGTCCTTCGGCAGTCACACGCTCGCCGATCTTGACGTTCCTCACACCCGAACCCGTGTAAGCCACCTCGCCCACAAACTCATGCCCCATGATATAGGGTGGTTTGCAATGCGTTTGGCTCCATTCGTCCCACTTGTACATGTGCAGGTCTGTACCGCATATAGCGGCTTTCTTGACCTTGATCAGTACGTCGTTGACGCCGACCTCCGGTATAGGCACTTCCTCCATCCATATGCCCGGCTTGGCGTATCTCTTTACCAGTGCTTTCATATAGTATCGTTGTTATTTTGTCTTTAATTGTCTTTAATTGTTGACCTAAAACTAAACTCACAACCACAGTATTGCTGGTTATAAAAGTTATATTCCTTCAGTAACGCATTCCGCCTGTCTTGCAGCCCGTCTTTCCGCCAGTTCTGCGCCCAGAAATAGACCGCTTTGCTGTGAGACCGCTCTGCTGTGAGACCGGCTTCGCCTGTTAGACCGCTTCGCTGTGAGACGGTTTCAGCAGCGCGCAGTCCGGCAGCGTTGACCTGATCGAGGTTTTTCCAGCGCGATGAGGCGAGGGTAGTGGCAAACCAACCGATACCCAGTTCTTGTGCTTTGCGTGCCGTAGCCAGCAACCGATGGTAGAAACACGCCTCACACCGTTTGCCGCGTTCGGGCTCATTCTCTAATCCACAAATATCGTGCCGCCATGCTTGATGTTGTTCATCATAACTGCTTTCGGCTCTCGGCTCTTGGCTCTCGGCTCTTCGGTCGTCATCAATCCATTGGATACCAAGACTCTCGGCGTGACGTTGGCTTTCCTGCTTGCGTATCTCGTACTCCTCTTGGGGGTAGATGTTCGGGTTGAAGTAGTAGATGACCGGCTCAATCTCATGCATCATCAGCCACTCGACAATCGCCGACGAGCATGGTGCACAGCATGCATGCAGTAGCACCCTGTTCAGCCCTTCCGGCACAATGATATGTGAGGTCTGTTTCATTTACTTCTGGTTAAAATGGTCGCTACGCGACGTTAAATAGTTAAGATGGTTTTTCTTTGAAAAACGTTAAGTAGTTAGTCTTGTTAGCTACGGGTGTAATCCATTTAACGTTTTGATGTCAATCAAAACCATTTTAACTCTTTAACGTTTCGAGCCATCGAAACCATTTTAACAGACAACCGCCAGGTTGTCTTCTAACTGCTCCACGCTGCTGGCGCCGACGAGCACGGATGTTACGCCTTGCTGCTCCAGTATCCAGCCTAAGGCGCGTTGGGCGGTCGAGATCTTCCGCTCGGCGGCTTCCACACGCACTGCTGCAACCTTCGCGCGTACCTCGTCGGTCAGTTGCTCTGCACGCAGGAACTTGCCTTTCGCCATGCGCGAGTCTGCAGGTATACCGTTGATGTAGCGGTCAGTCAGCAGACCTTGTGCCAGCGGCGAGAACGCAATGAATCCCACACCTTTCTCGCGGCAGAAACTGAGCAATCCGCTGTCTATATGCTCGGTATAAAGGCGGTTGAGTTTGCCTTGGTAGATCAGCAGTGGCACGTCGCGCTCAGCCAGATACTCGTAGCCCTTGCGCAGTTGCTCCAGCGGCCAATTGGATATACCTATATATAACGCTTTCCCCGCGCGTACGATATCCACGAGCGCTTGCAGCGTCTCTTCAACCGGCGTGTTGGGGTCGTAACGGTGACTATAGAACAGATCGACGTAGTCCAGATGCATGCGTCGTAGGCTTTGGTCAAGACTCGCCATCAGGTACTTACGCGAACCGCCGTTGCCGTATGGACCTTGCCACATATCGTAACCGGCTTTGGTGGAGATGAACAGCTCGTCTCTGTACGGACGAAAACTGTCATCAATCAACCTGCCCATCGTTTCCTCTGCGCTGCCGTAACAAGGTCCATAGTTGTTCGCCAGATCGAAGTGCGTGATGCCGTGATCGAAGGCGTAATGCGTGATAGCACGACTGCGCTCGTAGGGATCAACGCTGCCGAAGTTATGCCACATGCCCAGACTGAGCTTGGGCAGTTGCACACCGCTCCGTCCGCAGAATGCGTACATTGCTTGGTTGTCATAGCGGCTCTCCGCTGCTTTGTAGAGGTCTTTGGTTTCCATAGTGCGTTATGTTAGTTTACGGATATGTTTGCTGATCTTTTACCGCGACATTTGTAATTTGCCTACAAAGTTACAAAAAAAAATCAGTATTTGCAAGTTTTTGAGCAAATAATTTGCATATACCGGACTTTTTTTTGAAACTATGTAAGCAGAGGCTTGACGGGATGTTGTGCTGTGGAGGCTTGTTTTTGGAAGTTAGCCCACCACTTCAACGATGGCTTCGCCCTCATGGAACGTGCGTTCGTTGCCGTCTTCGCAAACAATCGTCAGTTCGCCTTGTTCCACGATGCCGTAATTTATCACGTTGTGGTGATATTTAACAATCTATGTCGTTATGTGGGCAGGGCATGGTTATTTTTCTTTTCTGGATTTGATAAGTGCAATCACGGAAATTACCATCCCCGCTATGGATAACGCTAATGCGATAATAGAAATAGTGTTCATAATATTGAGTGTTTTAAATTGTTAATTAACTCATCCAAGAGGAAGCGACGTAGATGAGCCTATAATGTCAGAGCCTCCGGATTGAGCAGAAAATCTCTCATACTGATGATCTGCACACCTTCGTCGTCTATCCATCCACGTTGGAAATCATTACCTAATATGATTACTTTACGGAAGTGGTCAGGAATATGCACCAATGGTCGTTGCCATATCTTGGTATTAGTTTTTATCGTTCCATTTCTGAAACAATCTGTTGCAGTAGTTCCATGCGTCCACGCCAAACCAGCCGTCCACTGCGAAGCGATCGGCAGAATAAACGCCTTTTATTCTTCTTGCTCGTAATAGTACGAGTAGTCGATGCCTTTCATAAAGATCTCGCGGTCGTCAATCCGGTCGGTCATGGCACCACGAAGTAACTCGCGGATGGCACAATCATCCGTCATACTCAGGCGCATGGCTTGCAGATACTCTTTCTTGTCGATCTTACTCCAGTCCACGCACATTTTGAGCGAGTGCTTGAAGATCATATCCAGCCATATACGCGTGCTGCGACCGTTACCCTCCATGAACGGGTGCGCCACATTCATCTCCACATACTTGCTAACAATTTCGTCAAATGTGGACTGCGGCATAGCCTCTATTTGTGTGAGGTTGTATCTCAGATATTCCGCACGACAGAATACTGTCCCGTCTTTCCAGATAGTGCGAGTGCGTATTTGTCCGGCGAAGTCATATAATCCACCGAAGATATACGCGTGAATCTTCTGCAACGCCTTGACCGAACCGATCTCCTCGTCAGCTATGATATCACTCTCCCAAAACGTATAAGCTTTTTTGCGGCTCTGCCCATCGATGGAGTTGTCGGCGTAGGTGAACCAATCGAGGAAAGCATTGGCGCGATTATTGGGATAATGTTTGGCAAGTAATTGTACTGCTTCGTTATCGAGCACATCCGCTTTACGCATTTTGCCGTCAGGCGCCTCAAATTTGAAGTGGTTAGTGCCACTAACCAGTTGAATCCCTTCTTTTGCTAATTTGCCTTTTAGATACTTCCAATAGTTTCGACATTTCGTGTAATCTTCCTCGTTGTTAATGGCACGCACCACGTCCGTAGCGGAGAAATACCACTTGCTATCGGTATCGCTCCACACCGCACGAACCTTTTGGTCGTTAAAGAATCGTATCGATTTTTTTGTGCTCATCAAACGCCTTTTATGTCAATTGTATTATATTCCAGAAATAGCGCAAAAGCCATTTTGGAGAAATACGCCTACAAAGTTACGAAAAAAAATGCACATTTGCAAATTTCCCCGAAGAAAAATAGCAATTTATTGCATTTTTACCGGCATAGCCTGTAGTGCAACCGGCTGCGGTTGGCATCTTTCACAGCGTTTTCTAACAACTTTAATTGATAAGATTGTGGATCTTTCACGGAAAATGAGATTTTGATTTTGTGTCTACTTTTTTCAGGACAAAACACACGTTTCGTATGATAGTTTTATATTTCTGATAGCCTCAATGTCCGGTTGAAGTATGCCGTTTTCGTCTCTCTTGACAAAGTCCTTAAGAGTGAATATGTATGTGCCGCGAAACATATTCGCAATCTTATTGATATACACTTTGCCGTCAATCAATTGAATAGTGAATGACTGGTTTTCCGGATAATAATTAGGATCATGCCACGCATACAACGGAGGATCTTTCGGAATCAAATACACAAGGTTGTAGATAACCTGAACAAGAAGTTCGCTTTTCTTGTACTCGACACACTTCACCTCAACTCAGTTGCTTGAGTTCGAGCTCTTCTGCAAGTTGTCTTTTCTCCTCGGCAGTATTAAACAGATCGTCTTCGAAGTCCATGATTTTGAAATTATATGTTGCACAATTCTTACGGCTTGCAGCCTTGTACTATTCTGCTTGTAGTTTTTCCGCTATTTCGATAATTGCCCGTGCATGTAATTCTAAAGCGGAAAGACCACGTGTCATAATACGATCTATATCGCTGTCTGCGCCGACAATCTGCTCCAGCGTGAGAATAACGGAAGTATCGCTTTCAATCGTTACCTTTATAAATTTATAATCCTTATGCATCCGGTTGACCACTTCCGTCAATTCATTGTGGCTAATCTCCGG
>CADBAZ010000075.1 GCA_902792835.1 uncultured Bacteroidales bacterium | reverse complement strand
GTTGCCGGCAACTGGAGTATGGTTGCTTTATATGCTTTTTGGTGCATAAACTGCGTTTACGGCATGCTCCGTTGGCGGACATTGTCAGCAAAATAACAAAAAATACGCCATTTTATACAAAAAAATCACATAACTCTTGCAAATGTCAAATATTTTTTGTATCTTTGCAAGCGATATTGTGTTAAAATGTCAAAAAGAATACTCATATTATTGCTTACCTTATTGGTAATCAGTGTTCCGTGCGTCTTTGCGGGCAGTGCGGATACCTTGCATACCACATTTGTGGTAAACTCTGATTATGTGCCAACTCATGTCGTTACGCTTTCAGTCGGCGGCGGTATGCACGCATTGATGCCCAAATTGACAGAGGATGGCAAGAATACGTTGGGTTTAGGCAAAAGCGTAGGCGCCGGTGCGCAAGTGCAGGCTACATATACGTATTACTTCTATAAATATGTAGGTGTCACCGCAGGTGTCGGTTTCGATATGTACACCGGCAACTTGAACGGCAACTTTACGGATCGTGTGTGGCTGTGGGATAATTATAACAAGATGAATTATTGGCTGAACAGCGAGTACAAGGATTTCAAGGAACGCGATCAACTGTATATGATTACTGTTCCGGCAGGTATAACCGGACGTGTGAACCTCACTGATCCAATACAGTTGCGCGGAACAGTGGGTATCGGAATGAACATCATTGTCGGTTCGCATTACCGTGCTACAGGAGAATTGGAGACCACAGCTGATTATCCAGACTACAATCTGCATTTCGATTCTGATCTGCCGCAACACGGCTTCAGCAACTACTATATGGGCGGCTATAATGGCAAGATTGCCAACACATTCCCGGTAAGTATGTTTGTGTTTGGCGATTTTGGCATGCACTATCAGTTCACCAGACGCTATGGTCTGTATGCAGGTATCTATTTCAGTTATACTTGCTTCAATTCCGTTCGTCCGACTACTGACGATGCCGGCAATCGCCCCGAGTTGGTAAAATTCGATTCCCAAACCAAGCAATTCACCTATTCCGGAATCATCAACTCGAAGTTCGTCGAGGCACTTAATCCGTTGTCTGTAGGCGTTAAGGTCGGCTTCACGCTCACCTTCCTCGATCCTATCAAATGTAACTGCGAGGACTGGTAATTGTTTCGTAAGATTTTTATAGTATTTGTATTGGTGATGGCTGCGAGTTCGTTACAGGCGCGCAGACATCAGCCTGTTGTTCCTGATTCGTTGCAGCGCATTGATGTTCAGGTTAACGATAAAGGTCTAACAATCAGCATGCAGCGTGTAGAGGGCGGATCGTTTATGATGGGTGCAACCGATGACCAATATGATCGGGATCTCTATACCGACAAACCCGCTCATCTCGTATTCCTTTCGCCATTCTATATTGCTACCACCGAGGTGACCAACGCCTTGTGGCACGCCATTATGCCTGAGAAAGATACAATTGCTCCCAAAGGTTACCCGAATAATCCGATTGCTTATACCTCATGGATTGATTGTCAGGAGTTTGTGCGTCGGTTGGACAGTATAACCGGTCTGCCGTTTCGTCTGCCTACGGAAGCTGAGTGGGAATATGCAGCACGTGGTGGTCAGCGTAGCAAGCACTATCGTTTTGCCGGAGGCAACGAAGCCGATAGCGTAGGCTGGATCTATTCCTGCTCCGGCAACTGGTCACATCCTGTAGCACGCAAACATCCGAACGAGTTAGGACTGTACGATATGACGGGTAATGTATCCGAGTGGTGCCAGGATCGTTTTGGCTCGTATCAGTTGAGCACCGCACCTGATCCCTGCGGAGCGGATACCGGAAGTTTTCGTGTGGCACGTGGTGGCAGTTATGATGAGTGTAGTGCCAACTGCCATATTTCTGTTCGTCGCTGGTATACACCGGAAACAGCTGCGGGATATATAGGATTTCGTGTGGCTCTGACATTGCCGGGTGATCCGATGATTCAACCCGTTGAGGAAGAACCGCCGCTATCCAGAAACGTGCGCATCAAAGGCAAACGGTTGCGTTTCATATATGTGTCCGATGAAGAGCCTTACTATATATCCGAACCGATTGAGAGCACGTTGTGGCGCAAAGTGATGCAGATTGATCCACCCGAAAAAGCCAAGAACATTGCTATCGGAATGAGTCAGACAGAGCGCGTACGGTTTGCAGAATATTGCAGCCGTGATGCCGAAACAATCCTGTATGTCGCAACCGCTAAGCAGACTGCTATAGCCGAGCAGAAAGGATTGATAGAGCCGTTTACGTTCGATGCCGAAAAGAACGGCAAACAAAAAACCGTTCGTGAAGTACAGCGCAAACGCAAAGCCGCAGACAAACTGTCTGCATGGACAGAAATGGTCGGTTTTAAGATGCGCAAACCCGATGATCCTATTTTGCTCCAATACAAAAGAGAGAACGGTGATTCCCGTCCTCTCCGTCTTGTGATTGTTGTGCCTCAGAAATAATCGCTACGATTATTCTTTGTCATAACGATTATTCTTCCACAGTTTCCAATAAGAATAACTTGTCGCCGCGGTGCAATGTTTCCGTGGTGCGGATGGCGAACAATGTGCCTTGCTTGACGCAAGGCGTAGTGATATCCTTTGACTTGCCGTTTTCTTCGATGGTGATGTGCATATCACCGGCTATGGTCTGATAGACACCGGTTGTGTTGCCAGTAACAAGCAGTTCATCGCCATCGTGCAGTTCGGGAATAGCTTCCAACAGAAATTCCGCTACGCCTATGTTCTTGAAGTAGTTCGTACATTTGCCGGCATAAACCTTGCGCTTCGTAGCTTTGCTTCCGTAGTTGTTCGTCCACTCGCCCAAACGCTGCCCGAGATAATACCCGTCCCAGAACCCGCGGTTGAATACTGTCGAGAGTTCTTTGTCCCAGTTACCGATTTTCTGCTCGATAGCCGGAGTGGAGTATTCACCATTGCGCCAAGCCTCGATGGCTTCACGGTAACACTTGACTACGGTGTGTACATATTCTGCGCCGCGAGCACGACCTTCGATCTTCAATACGCGCACACCGGCATCCAACATCTGACCCAAGAAGTGAATAGTCTTCAGGTCTTTCGGCGACATGATGTATTGGTTGTCAACCTCCAACTCAATGTCCGAGGATTTGTCGTGCACCACGTACGCCCTGCGGCATATCTGCGCACACGCTCCGCGGTTGGCAGAACTGTTCAGGTTATGTAGCGACAGATAACACTTGCCGCTGACAGCCATGCAAAGTGCACCGTGGCAGAACATCTCGATGCGAATCAGTTCGCCATGTCGACCACGAATATCTTGCTCCACGATATCCCGATGAATAGCAGCCACCTGATTGAGGTTCAGTTCGCGCGCAAGAACAACGACATCGGCAAACTGCGCGTAGAACTTCAATGCCTCGGTGTTGGCGATGTTCAGTTGCGTCGAGAGGTGAACCTCAACGCCTTGCTGGCAAGCATACTGCATTACGGCTATATCCGAAGCGATAATAGCATCGACACCTGCTTCACGAGCGTGATTGACAATCGTTTGCATGGTTGACATGTCTTCGGGGTAGATGACCGTGTTCACTGTCAGATAGGTCTTTACTCCTGCCTCTCGGCATATCTCAACAATCCGATGCAGGTCATCGGTCGTGAAGTTCGCTGCCGAGCGCGCACGCATGTTCAGGTGCTCAATGCCAAAATACACGCTGTTTGCACCTGCTTTGATGGCAGCAGCCAAACTCTCGTAGGAGCCTACGGGAGCCATGATTTCTATATTTGATGGTTGAGATTTGTTATTTGTCATTTGACATTTGTGATTTGTCAGTTGTTATTTTTTGCCGTAGTCGGGATCAATCTTTCGCTCGGCGAGGAAGGTGACAATAACTGTGGCAAAGCAGCAAGCCATAACCATCCAGAAGAAGTTCTGATAACCGAGTGCCTCTTGCAAGTAACCTGCAAACATTCCGGGAATCATCATCGATGCTGCCATGAATGCGGTACAGAGAGCGTAATGCGAAGTCTTGAACTCACCCTCAGCGAAATACATCATATAGAGCATATATGCAGTAAAACCGAATCCGTAACCGAATTGCTCTATTGCCAATGCACTGCCAATGGCGATGAAATTATCGGGTTGGCTGGTGCTCAGATAGACGTAACAGAAGTCGGGTAGGGTGATAGCCGCTGCCATCCACCACATGGCTTTTTTCAATCCGACCCGTGCTGCAAACAATCCTCCGCCTATACCGCCTAACATCAGAAACAGTACACCGATGGTGCCATATACAAATCCCACCATTTCCGTTGACATACCCAAGCCGCCATGTTCCTGCGTGCCGACAAGAAATGGGTTGATGATTTTGATTAGAAACGCTTCCGGCAAACGATAAATGAGCATAAATAGTATAGCCAACCATACGCCGTTCTTGCGGAAGAATGTGGCGAACGTGCGTCCGAACTCTCCAAAGATCATCTTCGCGGAGCGTTGTTCGCCTTGCAGACTTGAGTGGTCTGTATCGGGTTTGGGCAGAAAGAATGCGTGCCAGATGCTGACGAGCGCAAAGATGATCGCGGTGAACAGAAGCGTCAGTTGCCAAGCAAAAGGGATATTGCCTGTGCGCGTTTCGAGTAGCCCGGCTATGACCAGCAGCACGCCTTGACCGAAGATGCTTGACAGACGGTAGAACACCGATCGTGCTCCGACAAACGCAGCCTGATGATGTGCGGTAAGTGCTAACATATAGAATCCGTCAGCAGCAATATCGTGGGTGGCGGAAGCCAGAGCCGTGATAAAGAACAGAATCAGCATCACCGTGAACAGCCCGATGGATGTTTCTCCCGCTGCAATCGTCTCGGGTGAGGGATGAGGCATAGATAGTGCGAGCAAGGCAAATGCCGCTGTCATCAGAATCTGCATGGTAATGATCCACCAGCGTTTGGTGCGGAAGATATCCACAAACGGGCTCCAGAACGGTTTGATGAGCCACGGCAGGTATAGCAGTGAGGTGAACATTGCCATTTCACCATTGGGTGGTATCCATAGCCATGGAGTAGTCTTTGTCGTTTTCATGATGCAAAGATACAACAATTTTAGTAATTTTGCAAATTTTTTGCGAATATTTTTGCAAATATGCAAATAATTTTGTACCTTTGTAGTCAATATGCCTCACCTACGGGATCACGGCATGAATATATGGGACTATTATTACTGTTTTTGGTCATCACACTGTTGGTATCGTTCTTGTGCTCCACGTTGGAGTCCGTGCTGATGACTACCACTCTTTCTTACATTTCGCTTCGTGAGGACGAAGGCGACAAAGCGGCTGTACTATTCAAGAAATACAAGTTGGATACAGAACGTCCGCTGGCGGCAATCCTGTCATTGAACACGATAGCAAATACTGTCGGTTCGGTCGGAATCGGTATGCAGGCTACATTGGTGTTCGGCAATGCGTGGGTAGGTCTGGTCAGCGCTATTGTTACTTTGCTTATCCTGATTTTTGCAGAGATTATCCCGAAGACCATCGGTACAACCTATTGGAAGTCGCTGATGTCGTTTACGGCATATACAATACGCGGATTGATTGTAATTATGTTCCCGCTGGTATTGCTGGTGCATTATATCACCAAAGTGTTCCGTAAAGAGGATACTTTGGGCGACAATGCCGTTTCGCGTGAAGAGGTGAGCGCTATAGCCAATGTGGGCGAGGAGGAAGGCGTGATTGAGCAGGACGAGAACAAGATCATTCAGAACATCATCCGTTTAGACGAGATCAAAGCGTTTGAAGTGATGACGCCGCGCGTGGTGGCTGCTATTGCACCGGAGAAAATGACGCTGCGCGAATACTACGACAGCGATGCCTACGACCATTTCTCGCGTATTCCTGTATATGCTGAGTCCCCGGAGTTTATCACGGGTTACGTGCTTCGCGATGATGCACTGGAAGATTTGGCGGAAGATCACTTTGATACCAAATTGGGCGACATCAAACGCTCGCTACCTTATTTCAACGAAGATACATCTATCTCCGACATCTTCGATGCCATGCTCAAGCAGAAAAGTCAGATTGCCCTGGTGATTGATGAGTACGGTTGTTTTCAAGGAATCATTACGCTGGAAGATATTATTGAAACCATCTTCGGCTTTGAGATTATCGACGAGAACGATGTGATCACCGATATGCAGCAATATGCTCGCGAGCGTTGGCAAAAACGCCAGAAACGTATAGCCAAGCATGTGAATGTATCTGCCGCCACAACCAACGCGATGGCGGACAATGCTCCTGAATAAATCAGTCATGAATCTTTTGGATTACGACAACTTGCTTACCCTGCTCCGTAACGCCATAACCGGCGAGAGTAGGGCATTGTCGTCTGCTCCCAACTGGCAGGTGCTGACGAGTCAGGCACGTGTGCATGGCGTAGAACCGTTGGTGTATGACGCAGCGTTGCGTTTGCCGGACGAACAGCGACCGGACAAAGCGTTGGCAACGCAGATGAAGCAGATTTGCCTATATCAGATGCAGCAGCAGACGCTCTGGTTGCCGCGTATCAAAGCGGCTGTGACAGCACTGCGTAGGGCAGGGATAGAACCTGTGCTGCTGAAAGGGTTCGGGCTCGCCGATCTCTATCCCAAGCCGTATTTACGCAGTTGGGGCGATGCGGATATTTGGGTGGGTATCAAGAACTACCATGCAGGTTGCAAAGCCTTACGCGAGGCGTTTCCAGAGGCTATTCATCATGACGAGGAGTATGAGGAGTTAAAGCATTACGGAATAGTCTTTCCTGACGGCAATGCTATTGAACTGCACCGCGTAGCGATGGATTTTCCCACTCCGGAAGAAGAAGCCTATTGGCAGACACTTGAAGTGCCGGCGATGAGTGAAAGAAATCAGAAATCAGAAGTCAGATATCAGAAGTCTGCTTTGGACGGATTGATACTCACACCGACTGAGCCGTTCAATATATTGTTCTGCTTTCTTCACATGTGGGAGCATTTCTGCGGATCAGGTATGCCGCTCAAGCAGGTGTTGGATATCGCCCTGCTCGTCAAGCGTGATTATTATCCTTTATCGGCAGAATCCAAAGCACTGTACGATGAATATTTGCGTACCAACCTGCGCCGTTTTCATCTTCAGGAAGCATGGCAATTGGTAGCATACGTCGTGGATTATGTCACCGGTGTGCAGTTGCCGCTATCTCATAGCGCAGCGGTCTCACAGCGTAACGGTCTCACATCTCACAGCGAAGCGTTCCTTGAACGAGTCTTGCAAGAGGGGCAATGTCGCCCGAAAGAGTACGAGTTGGGCGGAGAGAACCGCTATGATGAGCGTGAACGGGTAAAGAAATTACCTGTGTGGCGTAGGAAGATTATGACCTTGCAAGGACGGTTTGCCAATGCGCGATTCCTTAAACAATTTGCACCTGCGTACGCGCGACATGTCTTGTGGGCAAATATCCGCAAAGGTATCCGTCGTACAATCCGTCGCGAACGGATGATTGACTATTGATTTGCTAATTCGATGCCGCGATTTGTATTTTCGAGGTTGCAAATAGGCGCGTTCTAGCCCGTATAGCACATTTTTTCGCCAAAAGATTTGCAAATATCAGAAAATTATTGTACCTTTGCAACCGCTTTTGAGAAATCAGAGCGTATATGGTGGTCTTAGCTCAGTTGGCAGAGCATCGGATTGTGGTTCCGAGTGTCGTGGGTTCGAGCCCCACATTCCACCCAAAACAGCGAACTTCGGTTCGCTATTTTTGTGTCTTTCGATAAAAATTTCATATATTTGAGAAAAAAGTGCAGGAATATTTGCAAAAGTGCATAATTTTTTGTATCTTTGTAGCGTCATATTGTGTGCGCACATGTAACGTGCACAGATAGGCGCGTATAAATGCGCAGGTATACGCGTAAAATTAATAGAATATACGGATTATTATCGCCATGGAGAGAATTGTCTTACGTCGTTTGTTAGGAGTTGTGCTATTCGTAGTATTACCTGTGTTTGCTATGTGTGAGGAAAACGCAGTGTTGCACCGTGTGTTGTTTCATTCTGGGCGAGTGGTAGTAGGTGAGATAGTGCTTCGCAATGAGGATGTGGTGATAATAAAAGACAGTTATGGTTCGCGTTTTCAGTTTCCGATGTCGGATGTGGTTGAGATAACCGAAGTGATAGACAAGGAAGCGTCGGAGAAACATGAGGAAGAGAAATCGTCCCGATCAATGACGAATATTAAGCGCACTTCGTTAGGAGTACATGTTGCCGGAGGTTTGGTGAACCTTGGTGGTTCGATGGGCGGTGCAATAGCAGCGGATTTCCGGTTGGGTGCGAACAATCTTGGTGGCAGGCGTATCTTTCTCGGAGGACAAGTCGGTTATCGTGGATTGATGGTTGAGGACAAGGTGTATTCGATTATACCTATAGATATAGTGACCGAAATTCCGCTGATACAAGGTGATCATGTGCCTATGATAGGTGCCAATATCGGTTATGGTATAGGAGTAGGCGGCGGAATGCGCGGTGGCGTGAATGCGGGATTAGCGTTTGGATATCGTTACCATTTCTCGCGTACAGGAGCGTTCCATATCGGCATAGAAGCCGAAGTGCAACAACTGGCAGCGTCGTCGCACACCATAGAAGTAGAACCCGGACAAAAGTTCCACTCGGATAGCGGACGAACGGCAGTAATGGGAATGTTGACCTTGGGAATATTGTTCTAAGCAAGGCATGAAACCCTGACTTAATTCCGATAAACCCCCGATAAACCCCCGATATACCCCCGATTATCCTGCACGTTTTTGACAAAATGAAGCAAAACAATTCATCCACAGGGAAGTTCAAACGTCAGCCACGCAATCACCCGATTACCGTGCTGCTCAATGATAGCGAAATGCGCACCATCACGCGCTACTGCGAGCGATACAAGTATCGCAGTCGTTCGGATATGGTTCGCCAGACGCTGATACGCGCTATACTCAAACGTCTTGACAAGGATTCGCCAACGCTGTTTGATTGATGATAACCGATTCGTTTGCCATATTATCGTTAGTACTCGCCATTATTTGGTTGGTGCCGTTGGTGTGCAGAAAGATTCATATTCCTGCCATCGTCGGATTTATTGTGATGGGCATCATCATCGGTGAGCATGGCTTTGGTTTATTGGCACCGAATCGGACGATTGATGTGTTGGGCAAGATGGGCATGTTGTATATCATGCTGCAAGCCGGTATAGAGATTGACATGAATGACTTCCGACAGTACCGTTGGGGCGCTGTGGTGTTCGGAATCTATACGTTTGTTATCCCGTTTGCTTTCGGCTTGCTTGTAGCGCGATTGATGGGAATGTCGTGGCAGACAAGTGCGCTGTTGGGCGCGATGTTCGGCAGTCACACGCTGATGACGTATCCGATAGTGAACCGTTACGGCGTGCAGCAATCGGCAGCAGTGAACATGACTGTAGGAGCAACGATGCTGGCAATAACGCTGTCGTTGCTTGTGCTGGCAGTATTGAAGAGCCGTTTGCAGGCAGGTGACGGTTGGGAGTATTGGTGGACTCTTGCAGGAAAGACTGCTCTGCTGGGCATCATGACGTTCGGAGTATTCCCAAACATAGCCAAATGGTTCTTCCGGCATAATCAGAATACGTCTGCAGGGTTTGCTATGGTGATGCTGATGTTGGTGGCATCTGCTGGTTTGGCTGATTGGGCAGGGCTGGAAGCGATACTTGGTGCGTTCTTATGCGGCGTGGCGTTGAATAAATGGGTGCCGAATCTCTCACCGCTGATGGGACGAATCAATTTTGTGGGGAATACGATCTTCGTGCCGCTGTTCTTGCTTGGCGTGGGAATGATGATTGATGTGCGTCTGGTTGTGGCCGGTTGGGGTACAGTGCTGATTGCAGCCGTGATGATCGTAACCAAATACACCTCCAAGTGGCTTGCCTCGTGGGCAGCACAGCGTTCGTTCCATTTGCAGGCATTGGAGCGGGAACTGATGTTCGGCTTGACTCACGCCACGGCAGCCGGTACGTTGGCGATTGTGACTATTGGTTACAAAGTAGGATTGTTTGATGTAACGATATTGAACGGCACCGTGGTGATGATACTTGTGCTGTGTACGAGTGCTTCGTTTGTAACGGAACATGCCGCAAAAGAGTTGGCACTACAAGAAGAGGCTCGTCTAGAGAGTGAACGTACTGAAGATCAGTGGCTTGTAATGCAGGTTGCCGAGCAGAAAGACGATGCGCTACTGACGATGGCAAAACTCAGCCAACTACCTGAACCGGAATTTGTGACGGCAGTTGATTGGCAGGAAGCAGAGCAGTTTGTGGAACGATCGGGTAAGTCGGTCGTCATCTATCACGAACAGCAACCGTTGAATACTATTAACCGGCTGTTAGTAGCCGTGCCGCGTTATGCAGAGAAGGAGCGTGACTTCATCTCGTGCTTCGGGCAGATACGACGGTTGAGTAGCCAGATAGGAGCGAAAGTGGTGTTCTATTGCAATAATGACACCAAGCGTCCGTTGCAAGCATTGTGTGCCAGACCGGGCAAGTACCTGCATGCATCGTATCGCGAACTGACAGATTGGGAAGACGTGTTGCAGATAGCCAAACATATCCGTCGGGACAATATGCTCGTGATGATTCAGGCACGCCATGCTACGCCGAGTTACAATCCGTTGTTCTCGCAGGTGCCGAGGATGCTCAGGGAGTTCTTTGGCGGCTACAGCACGTTGCTGCTTTATCCCGAACAACTCACCCGTGCCGAGGTGCAAGACGTATTGCTCGCAGATATACCGCAACCGTCGGCAATATGGCGTATCGTCAGCAGCGTGAAAGAGTGGCTGTTGACTATTTGGCGAAAGCCGCAAAAAAGAAGATAATATATGATCCGTCCCATTTGGCGGATACAAATACGTGAAAATATGAAACGCGCAATTTATTTACTGGTTATCACGCTCATTATGAGCAGTGTCGGTTATGCCCAAGGCATTCTGAACAGTGGAACGATTGACGGAATGATCAATTGGACAGTGTATGAAGATGGCAGACTTACGCTCGACGGTAGCGGATCGATTGCTGACTACAGTAGCTCAAGTTCTGTGCCATGGTATCAGAACCGCACAGCAATCACGTCCATCGAACTATCCGGTAGTATATCGTCTATCGGCAAATACGCGTTTTATGCTTGTACGAACGTAACCCAAATCACATCAAACATCGTTACACCTCCGACATTGGCAACTAACACGTTCAACAGCAGCCGATTGTCGTCCATAACGCTATTTGTACCATCGATGTATATATCAGATTACCAGACAGCAGAATACTGGAGTCAGATGCAGGTTCAGTCAAGTGATGGCGGCGGAGTGATGACCGATGCAAGTGCCTACCTGATAGCAATATACATTGACGGCAGTCTGCTTGAGGGCTTTGACCGATACACCTTTGACTACCAAGTTTCACTCCCTGACGGCACCGAAACTGCACCTTACGTAACCTATCAAGCCGAAGACGAGAGTGCTATAGTGAACGTTTCTCAAGCTGATTCTCCTAACGGCTTTGCGAAAATAGTCGTTGAGTCCGCTGACGGAATGATGACCAACACCTATCAAATCACATTCAGCACTACAAGCGGTACTGGCGGCAACCCCGACGATCCAACTCAGGGCGAATATCATACGGTGTATTGGTCGGTGAACGGCGAGATAATCTCAGAGCAATCGGTGGAAGCCGGTGGTTATATAGACATGACTCCCGAAGCGCCTATGGTGATGGAATGCTCCGAGCATGGTTATACGTTTGTCGGCTGGATAGACACGCCCATCAGTGGTTCGCAAAGTTGGGAACCTTATCCCATGTACACTAACGTGTCCGACTTCCCCAGTGTATCGCAGAACATGACGTTCTATGCGGTGTTCCGTTCAGACGCTACAGCAGGTGGCGGAACCTACGAGATGACAGATGTACTGACGCGAGAAATGACGGGCGTAGCAAGCGGATCGACAACTTATACCGAATGGTCGGGCATCATGGCAAGCTCCAGTGCGACGTATGCTGGTAATACAGCTGGTGGTAACGACGCTATTCAGATGCGGTCGAGCGGTAACAACTCAGGTATTATTACAACCGCTACAGGTGGTACGGTAACGATGATTTCAGTTGTATGGAGTGAAAAGACATCTGATGGTCAAACTCTGAACATATATGGTTCGAACACACCATTCTCGTCCGTATCGGAATTATATAGCGGCGGTTCCGCTACGCAGATCGGTACGTTGGTGAAAGGTACAAGCACCGAGTTGCCTGTCTCCGGATATGAGTATATCGGTATGCGTTCAAACAACGGTGCGTTGTATTTGAGCAGTATATCTATCACATGGAGCACTCAGGGTGCAGGTGGAACAACGGAATATGTAACCTCATGCGGCAGTGATCCGGATCCCGGAGGCAATCCTGGTGGCGATGGGGATGTGATAGCAGATGGTTATTTCGGTGACGGTGACGGGCTGCACTGGCAGTTGTACGGTAGCGGGCAACTGACCATCGACGGAGTGGGAGATATGCCTGATTTCTCTGATGCAAGTATGCAGCCGTGGGCAAACTTCCGCGATCAGATCTACGATGTCAACTTCAATGCACAGACTACAAAGGTAGGCAACTATGCTTTTGCCCAATGCTCGAACCTTAACACGGTTACGTTGGCATCCACAACCAACCAGTTGGGCGACTATGCATTTAGTGAATGTCCGTCACTCACGCGCATCACGATACCCGCCAACGAAGTGATTTCATCATCTGAGCTTGCGTTCGGTAACTCATTTGACCGTGAGAAGATGACTATAGAAGTGCCGGAGGCATTGGTTGACGCTTATAAAGGTGCCATGTTCTGGTACGAGTTTAATATAGTAGCCATGGGCGGAAGTGAAGGTGGCACCGTTGAAGATGATATAGTTGACGGTTTGGTGGAAGGAGATATGAGATGGTCATTCAACAGCGCTTCAGGTTTGCTGAGTATCTATGGATTCGGAGCAATGCCCAATTGGATACAATCGATGGCACCGTGGGGTGATTATGTAGAAGCTATTCAAGAGGTTGATGTATGTTATGGCATAACGTACGTATGCAACGGAGCGTTTGCCAACTGCCCGAACATCACGAAGGTAACCATAGCTGCATCTGTCGACTCCATTGGCGAATACATCTTTACGAGTAACAACTCGCCCATTCAGTTCTATGTGCAGAACATGACACCTCCAGGCATTACGTC
>CADBAZ010000074.1 GCA_902792835.1 uncultured Bacteroidales bacterium | reverse complement strand
GTGTACATGGTTATTCTTAATTTGCTGCAGGTTTGACCATTAGTATAGTTATAATGTCTCCATAAACCGCAGTATCGTCTCGCTCTTACGGCTATCGAACAGCAAATGCTCAAAATCCCGCTGCTTCATCTTCATATCCGTCTTGGCTATCGTGTCGCGTAGTGCCGCATCAAACTGCTCCTTATTCGCGATACCTTTCTGTTGCTGCAAGAACGCATAATCCGGCTCCGTGCGTTGCATCAGGAACATCGCATCGTAGAAATCACGTCCTTTCTGCCGCGTCAGCAACGCACACAACTTCATAGATAGCAGCACGCTCAACGGTGGCACAGGCACAGGGAAAGAGAAACCATTCCGCTGCACAATAGCCATCTCACGCGGATAATCGACTCCCTGGTCTTGTGCCTCAATCTTCATTAGAAAGCGCTCCTCGCGATGTCCCGTCAACTGCAAGTCAAACAACAGTTCCGGAAAATGCACATTGCTCCTAAAAGCCGTAAGCCGTGCGTTTTCTTTATTGCGCAGTTCTGCATTCAGACCTTGCAACTGCAGGTACTTCACCAACTCGTCCGACATCCGCAGGAACTCATTCTCGCTCAGTCCCTTGCAATCAAAATCCAAGTCCTCCGAGAATCGATCGATGCCTTGAATCAGTCGCAAGTTCGTCCCACCTATAAACACCATTTTCGCAGCATATGGCGACCTGGCAATCCACTCCAACGCCAACAACTCAACATACTCCTTGAGCATGTGCTTCTGCATCCCCGCGTTCTGCGCAATGTACGGAGGATAAAAGCCGCGTATATATTCCATGTCAATCATATCTCGTATGCCTTTAATAACAATTTGATTCGCTTGGTCAATGCCGGACTTCCGATTCGTTCCGCGAAATTCATCAACCGCTCCTTGTTCAACTCCTCGCACATCCAATCTTCGTCAAAACGCAGTTCCCGCATCTCGTCCAACGTAGAATACTGCGGATAGAGGTACAGCAAATCGATGATTGCCTTCTCCGGAGTAGCCATCATGTACTGCTTTCCGTCACGCATGGTCTTCGGCTCGAATCCCCAAAAGAGTCTCGGCCGTATCGTCTGGTAACTAAACTGCCCAAACGCGTTCTCGTACCGGCAAGTTTTCTGCGTCGTCACACTCGTGATCTCCACCACAGCCTCAGGGATGATGCCGTAGAACGACAAAGCCGTGTGCAGACTGATGTACGATGGAGCACACATCTTCCCTGCGAAGTACCGCGCATAATCTGGCTGTTGCAGGTAATCCGCAAACGCGTACCACCCTTGCCGAAGCGACACTATGTACCCTGCTTGCTGCCATTGATGCCAGTTGAACCGGTTGAAGTTCGGCATGATTGCTCGCACTTGATGGGTCGAAAAACACCCCAAAGAATGCCATTGATTATAGAACTGCGTGTATGTCATTTCATCGATTTATTCCAAAAACGTGGCAAATTTACAACATTTATAGAATATATGCAAGCTTTTGAGCAGAAAAATGACAAAAGAATGCAATATTTTTGCATATAGCGTGCAAGAGATTACAAAATTGCCGGTTTCAGCAGTTGGATAACTTACCAGATGGCTTGGATGAGGGATGTGGTCATGAGGCCGCAGCAGATGAGTTTGAGGATCGTGCCGCAGAGCAGACCGACGAAGCTACCCCAACCGGCTTTGAGGGCTTGGTGGACTTCTTTGCCACCGAGCAGTTCGCCGAGGATGGCGCCAACAAGTGGACAGAGGATGACACCGGCAGCCCCGAAGAACAGTCCGACAAACACACCTATGGTGCTACCCCACACTCCCCAGCGCGTGCCACCGAAGCGCTTGGTGCCCCATGCGGGAACGACATAATCGAGGATAGTGACAACGATGGTGACTATACCCCAGATAAGAAGGAGTTGCCACGAGAAGTCCACACGGTCGGTTACCTGAGCAATCCACAAGCCAATATACGCTACGGGTGTAGCAGGAATACCCGGCACGATGCAACCGATGATGCCAATGAGCATGCAAAGGCCGGCAAGTATGAGAAGAAAGATTTCCATTGATTTACTTTTCGTTATAGGTGAGTTACTTCAATTCGTCCGAGTCAAGTAGTATAGTAACAGGACCGGAGTTGACAATTTGCAAAAATGAGTGAAACTATTGATTTACACAAAGAGCAGCCCGCGAAGACTGCTCTTTGTGTGTTACGGCTATTAGCTGTTAACCACGGCGCGAGCCATAGAATCTTGGTAGTACTTCTGGTTAACGAAGACGTCTTCCTTATACGGATTGATCTTGCGTACCTTAGCCTGATACATGATGTAACCGAAGGCGATGATGTTCGTGATGAGTGCGAGGGCACTGATGACGAGCATGGCGTTCGGGTTGGCAGCGGTTGCACCTTCAGCCACAACGGTGGTGTGAGCAATTACTTCCTCACCCAGACCGGAAGCGGCATAGATAGCGTTAACGGTGTCGATACCATTGACGTACTGAACCGGCAGAACTGCCCACGGGAAGAACTGCTTGCCATTGAAGAAGGTCTCCTGGAAGAGCGGAAATACCTGAGCAAACATACACCAGATAGCGAGGGTGTTAGCGCGGTTCTGGATCCAGCCACCACGGTTCCAGCAGAGCGCTGCGATGGTCGGAGCAACCAACAGAGCTACACCGCAGTACCAGCTGTGGGTCGGTAAGCAGTTGTAGGTGTAGGCGAAGTTCCAAATGTCATAGACTACGATGAAGACCCAGGTCATGTCCGCCCAAATCATATCCTTGCGGTCCTTGCTGGGGAAGACGTTCCACCATGCAGTCATACAGAAGATGTTGAACAGACCGGCTACACCGTTGAATACGTTGTGCCAACCACCATAGAGCCACACACCTTCGCTGGACAGCCACCATTTGTTCCAACCGCAGATAGCCGACTCGAAATCCGAGCAAACAGCGATGAGGATGTTGATAGCCACGATGATGAACGGGAAGGGTTTGAACCAGCGCTGTGCACCTATACCCCACTCGTACTTGATCATCATAAAACCGATACAGCCGGTGAGGGCAGCATAGAGCTTGGCATAGTGGAACCAGCCGTTCATGTACACATGTGTCTGGTTGTTCACAGCCCACTCAGCGCCCATGCGCGCACCGACAGCGACAGCGATGAAATACACAGTCAGTGCCAACGGAATGGCAAAGAATGTGACAGCACCACCGAACTTGGTGCGGCGTGCAAACTCATTCCACAGAATCAGTCCTGCGAGGACTGCAAGGAGCATAATCCATTGGATAAGGGCATGCTCTCCATAGACTTGAAAAAACATACTTGTAATGATTTAATGATTGAATGATTTAATGATTATATTTGCGCTAATTTGCGTTCTTTCAGATAGCAGTAAACAGCCCATACGAGTGTGACAAGTACGGACATCGGGACACCAACAGTCAGCATCTCGCGGAGCATGACGAGTCCACCACCTTCGGTTTGCAAGGCTGTGAAGAAGGGGTAGATGTATGTTACTTCGCCATTGATGATGTGATCAACGACAAGCATCAGCGAACCACCCCAGAGCATAAGTTCGAGGGTTTTGAGGTTACGACCGACAAAGGAGTCGGTGTGTTTGGTGGTCTTGCGGTAGATAGTGGTTGCTACCGCTTGGGTTAATGGGACAATAAAACAAGCCATATTGATTGACGATTTTACAATTGACGATTTACGATTTATTTAATTATTTAACGATTTATCGATTTGACGATTATTGAGGTACGATGATCTCTTTTATCTCAACTTCGTTGCCGCGGAGGAGCCAAGTCTGCTCGCTGCCGCAATGCGGACAAATCTTGCCGTGCGCGACGGTGGGATAGTCACGTCCGCAACCGTCGCAATGCGTCACGGCTGGGATGGGCTCTATCTTCAGTTCACAACCACGGAGCATCTCTTCTTTATCTGCTGCCCAGCGCCAGCAATCCGTCAGATAGTCAGGGATGATGGTCGATACCTCGCCGATGTTCATTACGACAGCGGATACGTGCTTAACGTTGTTCTCGTCTGCCGCTTTCTTAACATCCCTAATAATATAGAATACTATCCCTAACTCGTGCATTATTTTTTCTTAAACAAGATTTTACTGGTACGTTTAAGCATGTACGGAAGGATTCCGTCGAACTTATTCTCCGATGTACGCATGACGCTTGCTTCGGGATGCTCGCGGTGCAAATGGATGGCATCGAACGCACACTTGGTAGTGCAGATACCGCAACCAATACAGCGATTCTCATCCACAACCGATGCGCCACAACTGAGGCAACGAGCAGTCTCTTTTTTGACCTGCTCTTCGGTTAACGTACCATGATACTCTTCGAAATTGGATTTCGTCGGAACAACTCCCGGGTCTTGACGCGAACCGTTATCGTATTGCTCAACGAGGATATCCTGTTTGTTCAATTCAACGAAATCCCGACGGTTTCGACCGATGGTCATGTGTCCTCCTTGCACATAGCGATGAAGACTTTCCGCAGCCTCTTTTCCTGTTGCGATGGCATCAATTGCGAACTTGGGTCCGGTAAACACATCACCTCCGACAAAGATGTCCGGCTCGGCTGTTTGCAGCGTCAGTTTGTCTGCGACGGGATATACTCCACGGAAAAATTCCACCTTCGTGTCCTTGAGCAGGCCTTTTAGTACAACCGTCTGACCGATGGCAAAGATGACCATATCGGCATCGAGGGTGATGGTTTGCGCCTCATCGAAGACAGGTGCAAAGCGATGATCTTTGTCGAAAACAGAAGTGCATTTCTTGAAAGTAATACTCTTGACTTTCGACTTTTCGCCTTCTACTTTCAATGGTCCCCAACCCGGGTTGAGTACTACCCCATCCTCACGAGCTTCCATGCGTTCCTCGAGGGATGCCGGCATGATATCTTCGGTCTCCAGCGAAAGCATGGTCACTTCCGAGGCTCCACTGCGTTTGGCGAC
Source organism: uncultured Bacteroidales bacterium (assembly GCA_902792835.1). GTDB lineage: Bacteria > Bacteroidota > Bacteroidia > Bacteroidales > Paludibacteraceae > Colicola. The sequence continues at coordinate 3,347 of CADBAZ010000074.1, read as the reverse complement.
ACGTGCCGCGTCGATGGCCACGTTTCCTCCACCGACCACAACTACTTTGCCTGCAATCTTCTTCTGCCCACAGTTAGCGTCATGGAGGAAGTCGATAGCGGTGGTGCAGCCTTCAAGGTCTTGACCTTCGATGCCCGGCAGACGACCACCTTGGCAACCGATAGCAACATAGAATCCTTTGTAACCTTGTTCGCGCAGTTGGGCGATGGTGATATCCTTGCCCACTTCGACGCCGCAACGGATCTCCACACCTATCTCGCGCATGATATCGATCTCGGCATCGATGACAGCCTTGTCGAGTTTGTAGGACGGGATGCCGTACCGCAACATTCCTCCCGGTTCGGGATTGCGCTCGAAGACGGTGGGCTTATAACCCATCGTAGCCAAGTAATACGCACAACTGAGTCCGGAAGGACCACCACCGATGATGGCAATCTTCTCGTCCCAACGCTCTTGGACATTGGAGCAGATATTGACTTCGGGAACGAAGCGTGTCTCAGCATGCAGATCTTTCTCTGCGATAAATTTTTTGACGGCATCGATGGCTACGGCTCTATCTATTGTGCCACGCGTACATGCGTCCTCACAACGACGGTTGCAGATTCGTCCGCAGACTGCGGGGAAAGGGTTCTCGCGCTTGATGAGTTCAAGTGCCTCGGTATACTTGCCTTCCGCGGCTTTCTTGAGGTAGCCTTGCACGGCTATATGCGCAGGACAGGCTGTCTTGCAAGGCGCTGTACCTGTCGGATAGCAGTTGATACGATTCTTATCGCGATAATCCTCATCCCACTTGTCTTCACCCCACTTGGCAGCATCCGGCAGCTCTTGTTTCGGATAGGTCTGCGGACCATGTTTGGTGCAGAGTTTCTGCCCAAGTTTGACTGCTCCGGCAGGGCAATATTCCACACAACGGCCGCAAGCTACGCAGTTCTTTGGTTCGACTTCAGCCACATACGCACTACGGCTCATGTTCGGCGTATTGAACAGCTGCGAAGTACGCAAGGCGTTGCAGATCTTGACGTTGCAGTTGCAGATAGCAAAGATCTTGCCTTCACCGTCGATGTTCGTTACCTGATGCACGAAACCATGGTCTTCGGCTTTCTTGAGGATAGCCATCGCCTCATCGTAGGTGATGTCATGTCCTCGACCTGTCTCGCGCAGGTAATCCGCCATATCGCCTACTCCGATGCACCAATCGCGGTAATCGTCGGCACAGCCTTCCTCAAGTTTCTTACGACCGTAGCGGCACGAACAGATACCTACGCCTATATGTCCTTCGTATTTCTTGAGCCAGTAACTGATATGCTCTATATCAATTGATTGGTTCTCCATGGAGATGGCTTTCTCCACGGGGATAACGTGCATGCCTATACCCGAACCACCCATCGGAACCATCGGAGTGATCTTCTCCAGCGGCAAGAACGTCATGCGCTCGAAGAACATTGCCAGTTCCGGATGTTTGTCCATCAGTTCGACGTTCATGTTCGTATATTCGGCACTTCCCGGCACGAACATCGGAACCCAATAGATACGGTCCTCGCGATTGAAGGTCGTTCCTTCGTCGGGTCCCTGACCGTTGGTGTAATGGTCGCCGTAGTCATATTCGAGCATACCGAAATACGCCAACTTGTCCAACAAGTCATCGAACGATTGATCGTCCGGTGTGTAATGCTTCTTGGCATTCATTTCGTGCAGTTGGGCGTAGGAATGATGCTTGCGGACCTTAAAGAAATTACCGGGCAGCATGTCGAGCAACAGATCCAACGACGCCTCGCGCGTTACGGGATCCATCTCGTCCTCAAAGATACATGCCAAGCCCCAGTATTCAGGGGCATCGGTAGTCATCTTGATCTTTCCGGGTACACGGTCAGTAACGTGCCGAACGAACTTCAGCAATTTCGGATTCGGATTCTTATCGCCCCTGTGTTTGGGAACGAACTTGTCGGACATCTGTGGCATATGCTATTTCAAATTTAAGATTTCAAATTTATTATTTATTTTGCCATTGCCGGACTTCGTCAAGGAGCCAATTGGCAAAGGCTTCGACGTTTTCGCCTGTTTTCGCGCAGACGGGGATGACTTGCGCTTTGGGATTGCGCATATGGATATATTCCTTGCACTTCTCCAGATCGAAATCGAAATACGGCATCACGTCTATCTTGTTGATTACCACCGTATCGCAAACCGAGAACATCAACGGATATTTGAGCGGTTTGTCATGACCTTCGGGCACAGACAGAATCATTGCATTCTTGACTGCTCCCGTATCAAACTCAGCCGGGCAAACGAGGTTGCCGACGTTCTCCAAGATAATGAGATCGTAACGGTCTTCCAGACCATCCAGGCCTTGCTGCGTCATTTCGGCATCGAGGTGGCACATACCACCGGTATGCAGTTGGATGGACTCCACACCTGTTGCTTCTTTGATCTTGATGGCATCGACATCGGAATCGATATCGGCTTCCATAACTGCGATGCGGATCTTGGATTTGAGACGGTTGATGGTTTGAATAAGTGTGGTCGTCTTGCCGCTTCCGGGTGCGGACATCAGGTTAAGCAGATACACGCCCTTACGCTTCAACTCACCGCGCAACGCATCGGCTGCACGGTCGTTATCTTCGAAAACGCTCTTCTTGATTTCGATAATCTTGACAGAATCCACTGTGTTTTTCGGTATTAATTGTTACAAAATTTAATTTCGTTGCAAATTTACAATATTTTTTTGATATTTACAAATTTTTTCGGGTAAAAGTTTCATTTTTTGATGATTTTTACCCGTTATTCGCTTTTTCATGATTGAAAGTTGAATTTTTTTGCCAAATATCTACCTGTTTCGATGCAGCCGATGATGCCAACGAGCATGCACAGGCCGGCAAGTATGAGAAGAAAGATTTCCATTGATTTACTTTTCGTTATTGGTGAGTTACTTCAATTCGTCCGAGTCAAGTAGTATAGTAACAGGACCGGAGTTGACAAAATCAACCTGCATGTCCGCCCCGAAACGGCCTGTTTCGACGTGCAGTCCGTAAGCAGTACGGAGGGTTTGATTGAAATAGTCGTACAAAGGCGAGGCTTGTTCAGCACGCGCGGCACGGATGAAGGAAGGTCTGTTACCCTTGCGACAATCGGCATATAGCGTGAACTGCGAGATGCTGAGGATAGCCCCGTTTACCTCGCGAAGGGAGAGGTTCATCTTCCCTTCCGCATCTTCGAACACGCGGAGCTGGGCGATCTTCTTCGCCAAAAGATCCGCTTCGGCCTGTGTGTCCGTTTCGGTGATGCCCACCAGAAGCATGAAGCCCTGCCCTATCTTGCCGACCACAGCGCCATCAATGCGCACCTCGGCA